>NZ_RZQY01000162.1:0-10147 GCF_003998575.1 Mesorhizobium sp. M7A.F.Ca.CA.001.10.2.1
GATCCTGATATGTGCCCTGTTGCAGGGCGGCGGCTTCGGCATCGCCTGGCCGTTCCTGACGCGCGTCATCGTCGCCTCCGCCCCGGAGGGCGAGCAGACCATCGCCTCGGCGGCGGTGCCGACCATGCAGCGCATCGGCTATGCCGTGGGCGCCGCACTCGCCGGCATCGTCGCCAACGCCAGCGGCTTTTCGCAAGGCCTGAACCACGACGCGGCGGCGAATGTCGCGTCGTGGTTGTTTCTTGCCTTCGTGCCGCTCGGCATTGTTGGCTGCCTCGCGGCTTTGCGGGTTTCCAGACCGCTTGGCCAGCCACGGGAAGCTATCGGCTAAAACCTGGCCTGCTCATTCGGCCTCGCGCAGGCGGTAGCCGACGCCGGTCTCGGTGGTGATGTAGCGCGGCTGGTCGGGGCTCTTCTCGATCTTTTGCCTGAGCTGCCGGACATAGACCCTGAGATACTGCACATCGGTCGAATCGCCCCAGACCTGCTTCAAAAGGAAATGATGGGTCAGCACCTTGCCGGCGTGCTGCACCAGCATACGCAGGATGTCGTATTCCTTCGGCGACAGCTTTACCTCCTTGCCCTCGACCTTGACGATGCGCTTGACCAGGTCGACGCTGAGATCGCCGGTCTGGAAAATCGGCTTCTCGCCCTTTTGCTGGAACTTGTGGCGGAGCGCCACGCGAATGCGCGCCACCAGCTCGTTCATGCCGAAAGGTTTGGTGACATAGTCGTCGGCGCCGAGTTCCAGGGCCTGGACGATGCCGGCCTCGTCGGTTCGGCTGGACAGCATGACCACTGGAATGTCGAGACCATCGTCGCGCCATTTGCGCAGCAACTCATGACCGCTCATGCCGGGCAGCCCAAGGTCGAGCAGGACGAGGTCCGGCTTCTCCGCCTCCATCAGCTCGATCGCCACCTTCGCGTTCGGCGCCTCGCTGACCGCATAACCTTGACTGCCGAGCCCGACGCGCAGCAGCTTGCGGATCGGCGGCTCGTCATCGACGACCAATATCCTGACGTTCGAGTTTGTCATGCCAGGTCACCCACGTCGTGGTCGTCGGTATTCGAAGTGTCGAAATTGGGCGGATTTGCCGGCCTGGGCATTTTGATGGTGAACACCGCGCCCGAACCGTCGGTCCGGTTTGCCGCCATGATGGTGCCACCCATCGCTTCGACGAAGCCGCGGCAGATCGACAGGCCGAGCCCCGTACCGGCGCGGATCTGGTCGCCCTTGCGCACTCGATAGAACGTGTCGAAAATCCGTTCCAGATCGCCGGGAGGAATGCCTGGCCCTTCATCCATGATTTGCAGCAGGACGGAGCCATTGTCGGTCCAACCCTGCATGCGAATCGTCGAGCTTGCCGGGGCATATTTCGCCGCATTGTCGAGAAGATTGAACAACGCTTGCTCGAACAGCACCGGGTCGACCTTCAACATCGGCAAATCCCTGGGGATGTCGGTCTCGATCTTGTGCTCGCCAATGATTTTCCTGGCCCTTTGCAAGGCGGAGCCGACGATGTCGCCGACATAGTGAAAGGCGTAGTTCGGCTCCATCGCGCCGGACTCGATCTTGGTCATGTCGAGCAGATTGGCGATGAAGCGGTTCAACCGCTCGGATTCGTCGAGCACCGTCGACAGCAGTTCAGCCCGGTCCGGTTCGGGAAGCGCTGCTGAAAAATCCCGCAGCGTGCCGGCCGCGCCCATGATGGCGGCGAGCGGCGTTTTCAGATCATGGGAAATGGAGGTGAGCAGCGCCGAGCGCAGCCTGTCCGCCTCAGCGGCGAGCTTGGCGCGGTCGACGTCGGCAACCAACTGAATACGCTCGATGGCGACCGCCGCCTGGTCGGCCAGTGCGTCAAGCAGCCGCTGCTGCTCGGGCGTCAGCAGCGGACCCTGCTTGTCGTTGTCGAGGCCGACGACCCCGATGGCCGTGCGCCCCGTGCGCAAGGGCAAATAGAGGCGCCTGGCGCCCGGAAGCGTGTCGGCGCCGCGACCCGCGGCACGATTGTGCTCCCAGGCCCAGCGGGCGGCGGCGATGTCGGCCTCGGCCAGCGTGTCGTCGGGCGGATAGCCGGCCTTGACGGTGATGGTCCCGTCCTCCGGCAAAAGCAGCACCACCCGCAGCTTCAGCATCGAGGCGATCTGGAAGGCAGTAGCCCAAAGGACGTCGTCGAGCGTGCCGGCGCCGGCGAGCTTCTTTGAAAAGAGGTAGATGTCTTCCGTGGCCCGCGCCCGCGAGCGGGCGGCGACCGCCTGGCGCTGCACGCGCGCCGTCAGATTGCTGGCGATGACCGCAACGACGAGAAAGACGCCGAGCGCGACGATGCTCTCCGGATCCCGGATCGTCAGCGTATAGCGAGGCTCCAGGAAGAAATAATTGAAAGCAAGGGCGCTGGCGAAACAAGCGTACAGAGCCGGCCACAGACCGCCCGTTACCGCCGATGCCAGTACGCCGATGAGAAGAATGATCGCCAGGTTGCGAACGTCGAGAAACTGGTCGAGAACGACGGCGAAGGCGAGCGAACCGATGACAAAGGCCGTGGCCTTGAGATAGGGCCAGATCTCGAACTGCCACTGCTCGTCCGCCGCCTTGACACTCCTCGACGTCACCTCGGCATTGCGTTCGGTTCCTGAAATGACATGGACGCTGATGTCGCCGGCATTGCGGATGAGATCGTAGGTGAGCGAACCTTCGATCAATTCCCGCCAGCGCGACCGGGTCGGCCTGCCGACCACGATATGGGTGAAATTGTTCGCCGTCGCATGGCGAACAATGTCCTGCGCGATGTTCTGACCGGGAATGGTGGTCACCTCGGCGCCGAGCTGTTCGGCAAGCCGCAGGTTCGTAGCGAGCCGATCCTTGTCCGCTTCGGGCATGCTGGCCGAGCGAGGGCTGTCGACATGCAGCGCCGTCCACGGGGCACGGAGCCGGTCGGCCAGCCTGCGCGCATAGCGAATACGCGCCGCCCCGCCCGGACGCGCGTCGACGCAGACGAGAACCCTTTCCCCCGCGGCCCACGGTCCGGGAATGGCGTGGGCCTGCATATGGATCAGCAACTGGTCGTCGACGCGCTGCGCGGTGCGGCGCAGCGCCAGCTCCCTGAGCGCCGTCAGATTGCCCGGCGAGAAATAGTTCTCGATCGCGCGCTGCGCGGTGTTGGGGAAATAGACCTTGCCTTCCTCGAGCCGCTTGATCAGGTCGTCGGGGGTGAGATCGATGATCTCGACATCGTCGGCCTGGTCGATGATGGAATCGGGGACCGTCTCGCGAACCCTGACCTTGGTGATCTGGGCGACGACGTCGTTCAGGCTTTCGACATGCTGGATGTTGAGCGTCGTGTAGACGTCGATACCGTGCGTCAGGATTTCCTGGACATCGAGATAGCGCTTGGGGTGCCGGCTGCCAGGCGCATTGGTGTGGGCGAGTTCGTCGACGAGAACCAGCGCCGGGCGCCGGGCGAGGATGGCGTCGATATCCATCTCGTCGAGGATGCGCCCCTTGTAGTCGACCTTGCGGCGGGGAATGACCTCATAGCCCTCGACCAGGGCCAGTGTCTCCTTGCGCCCATGCGTCTCGACGACACCGATCACCACATCCACGCCGTCGGTCAGCCTGGCGCGGCCCGACATCAGCATCTCGTAGGTCTTGCCTACGCCGGGAGCGGCACCCAGGAATATCCGCAGCCGGCCGCGACCTTCCCGCTCGGCATGGTCAAGCAGTGCGTCGGGAGAAGGTCTAGCGTCGTTGCTTCTGTCGTCCGGCATCGGGATCGATCATGGATGGCGCCGGGGATACTGTCGATCCCCGGCCCGCACCATTCACTGTTTCGCGGCGTCCAGCGCAAGGTTGAGACCGAGCACATTGACCACCGGTTCGCCCATGAAGCCAAGCTCCCTGCCCTCGACTTGGGCATCGACAAGCGCCTTGACCTTGGCTTCATCGATCCCCCTGGCCTTGGCCACCCTGGCGGCCTGGAAGTAGGCTGCTTCGGGACTGATATCGGGATCGAGGCCACTGCCGGACGTCGTCACCAGGTCCATCGGGACGGGCTGGTTCGGATTCTGCGCCTTCAATCTTTCCGCGTCGCCCTTGATGCGGTCGATCAGCTTGGGATTGGTCGGGCCGAGATTGCTGCCGCTCGAGGCGGCGGCGTTGTAGCCGTCGCCGGCGGCCGAGGGGCGGCCATGGAAATACTTGTCGCTGGCAAAGCCCTGGCCGATCAGCTCGGAGCCGATGACCTTGCCATCCTTCTCGATCAGGCTGCCATTGGCCTGGCGCGGGAAGATCGCCTGGGCGATGCCGGTCATGCCCAAGGGATAGATCAGGCCGGTCAGGACCGTGAAGAAGACGATCATGATGATCGCGGGTCTTATCTGGGTGAGCATGGAGATGTTCCTCAAAGCAATTCCAGGGTTTCCGTCCGGAATTGCGTTAAAACAAAGAGTTAAGCGAGGCCAAGCGCGGTGACGATCATGTCGATCGCCTTGATGCCGACGAACGGCACGATGAGGCCGCCGAGGCCGTAGACAAGCAGATTGCGGCTGAGCAGCGCCCCGGCGCCAATGGCGCGATATTTGACGCCCTTCAGCGACAGCGGGATCAGCGCGATGATGATCAGTGCGTTGAAGATGATGGCCGACAGGATGGCGCTTTGCGGCGTCGCCAGATGCATGACGTTGAGTGCCTGCAGCGGGCCGGTCGTCTGTCCCGGTGCGACGTAGAAGACGGCGAACATCGCCGGAATGATGGCGAAATACTTGGCCACGTCGTTGGCGATCGAGAAGGTCGTCAGCGAACCCCGCGTCATCAAGAGCGCCTTGCCGATCTCGACGATCTCGATGAGCTTGGTCGGATCGCTGTCGAGATCGATCATGTTGCCGGCCTCGCGGGCGGCAACCGTGCCGGTGTTCATGGCGACGCCGACATCGGCTTGTGCAAGGGCGGGTGCATCGTTGGTGCCGTCGCCGCACATGGCCACCAGCTTGCCCTTGGCCTGTTCGTCGCGGATCAGCTTCAGCTTGTCCTCCGGTGTGGCCTGCGCGAGGAAGTCGTCGACGCCGGCTTCCGCGGCGATGGCTGCTGCCGTCATCGGATTGTCGCCGGTGATCATCACCGTGCGGATGCCCATGCGGCGCAGTTCGGTGAAGCGCTCCCGGATACCGCCCTTGACAATGTCCTTGAGGTGGATGACGCCGAGCAGGCGGCCGTCGCGTTCGACCGCCAGCGGCGTGCCGCCGGACTTGGCGATCTCGTCGGCGATGGACTGGAGATCGCGGATGGATTCGCTGCTTGGGCGCGTGCCATGGGCGGCAGCTGCCGACTGGTTGACATGGGCAAGCACGGAATCGACGGCGCCCTTGCGCACCGACGAACCATCGATGTCGACGCCGCTCATACGGGTCTGCGCTGTGAAGGGCACGAAAGTGGCGTGCAGCGTTGCCATGTCACGGGCGCGGATGGCGTATTTCTCCTTGGCCAGCACGACGATGGAGCGGCCTTCCGGCGTCTCGTCGGCGAGCGAGGCTAGCTGAGCCGCGTCGGCCAGTTCCTGTTCGGTGACGCCCTTGACCGGGCGAAACTGCGTCGCCTGGCGGTTGCCGAGTGTGATCGTGCCGGTCTTGTCGAGCAGCAGCGTGTCGACGTCGCCTGCGGCCTCCACGGCGCGGCCCGACATGGCCAGCACGTTGAATCGCACCAGGCGGTCCATACCGGCGATGCCGATGGCCGAAAGCAGCGCGCCGATCGTGGTCGGGATCAAGGTGACGAACAGCGCCACCAGAACGGTCACCGAGATATAGCCGCCCGAGTAGGAGGCAAAACTCGGGATCGTCGCGGTGGCCAGCACGAAGATCAGCGTCATGCCGACGAGCAGGATGTTGAGCGCGATCTCGTTCGGCGTCTTCTGGCGCTCGGCACCTTCGACCAGCGAGATCATGCGGTCGAGGAAGGTATGGCCGGAGGCGGCGGTGATGCGGACGCGGACCCAGTCTGACAGCACCTGGGTGCCACCGGTGACCGCCGAACGGTCGCCACCGGATTCGCGGATGACCGGCGCCGATTCGCCTGTTATCGCCGCCTCATTGACCGACGCGACGCCCTCGACAACTTCGCCGTCCGACGGGATGATGTCGCCGGTCTCGACCAGGACGGCATCGCCGACCTTGAGGCTGGTGCCGGGCACGAGTTTGTATTTGGTGCGGTCCTCACCGGTCAAAAGCTTGGCCTGGGTCTCTGTGCGTGCCTTGCGCAGCGAATCCGCCTGCGCCTTGCCGCGGCCTTCTGCGACCGCTTCGGCGAAGTTGGCGAACAGGACGGTGAACCAAAGCCAGATGATGATCTGCAGCGTAAAGCCGAGATTGCCGCCTCCGGTGACCAGGTCCTTCACGAACAGCACCGTGGTGAGCGCCGAGACGACGGCAACGACGAGCATCACCGGGTTCCTGGCCAGCGTGCGCGGATCGAGCTTGCGGAAGGCGCCGCCAATGGCGGGAACTAGGATGCGTGCATCCATGATGCTTGCTGATTTCGAGTTGCTCATTTTGAAGCTCCGGCTTCGGTGTTGTTGGACGGCACCCGATGATTGGATGCCGAAAGGAAATGCGGTGGCCCGTAGGCCAGCAGCCAGAGGACGAGCATGACTGCCGCAAGGCCGAGAAACGTCGACAGGGTCGGGAAAGGAGGAGGTCTCTCCTCCTTTCGGTGATCGTCCCTGTGGCCGACCTTGCGGCGCATGGCATTGAACCAGGACATGACGGTCTCAGAAGGTCTGCCCGTGAGCCATCGCCAGGTGCTCGATGATCGGCCCGACGGCGAGCGCCGGGAAGAAGGTGAGGCCACCGACGATCAGGATGACGCCGACCAGCAGTCCGACGAACAGCGGGCCATCGGTCGGGAAGGTGCCGGCGGAAGCCGGAACCGTTTTCTTCGCCACCAGCGAGCCGGCAATGGCCAGCGCCGGGATGATGACCAGGAAGCGGCCCATCAGCATGCCGATGCCGATCGTGATGTTGTACCAGGGCGTGTTGCCGCTGAGGCCGCCAAAGGCCGAACCGTTGTTGGCCGCCGCCGAAGTGTAGGCATACAGAACCTCGGAGAAGCCGTGCGGGCCGGCATTGCCCATCGACGCCACGCCGGTCGGCAGCACGACGGCGATGGCCGTGAAGATCAGCATCGCCAGCGGCAGGCACAGTATGGCCAGCATAGCCATCTTGACCTCCTTGGCCTCGATCTTCTTGCCCAGATATTCGGGCGTGCGGCCGACCATCAGGCCGGCGACGAAGACGGCGACGACGATGTACATCAGGATGCCGTAGAGACCGGCGCCGACACCGCCGACGATGACTTCGCCAAGCTGCATGTTGATGATCGGGATCATGCCGCCGAGCGCGGTGAACGAGCCGTGCATGGCGTTGACGGCGCCGCAGGAAGCGGCCGTGGTGATGACGGCAAACAGCGCCGACAGGGCGATGCCGAAGCGGCTCTCCTTGCCCTCCATGTTGCCGCCGTCGATGCCCAGCGCATGCACCAGCGGGTTGCCGGCGGCTTCCGCCCAGTAGCAGATGGCGACACCGGCGATGAACATGACGCCCATGGCCGAGAGGATCGCCCAGCCCTGGCGCTGGTTGCCGATCATGCGGCCGAAGACATTGGTCAAGGCGGCGCCGATGGCGAAGATCGACACCATCTGGATCAGGTTGGAGATCGCGTCGGGGTTCTCGAACGGGTGCGCGGCATTGGCGTTGAAGAAACCGCCGCCATTGGTGCCGAGCATCTTGATGGCCACCTGCGAAGCGACCGGGCCGACGGCGATGGTCTGCTGCGCGCCTTCCAGCGTCGTGGCGTTGACGTAGGCGCCGAGCGTCTGCGGCATGCCGAGCCAGACATAGACCAGCGTCAGCACGATGCAGAACGGCAGCAGCAGATAGAGTGTGGAGCGGGTCATATCGACCCAGAAATTGCCGATCGACTTGCCGGACGCCCGGGCAAAGCCGCGGATCAGCGCAATGGCGATGGCAATGCCGGTGGCCGCCGAAACGAAGTTCTGCACCGTCAGCCCGGCCATCTGCACGAGATAGGACATCGTGCTCTCGCCACCATAGTTCTGCCAGTTGGTGTTGGTCATGAAGCTGGCGGCGGTGTTGAAGGCCAACCCTGGTTCAACCGCTGTCATGCCGGCAGGGTTGTAAGGCAGGCTGCCCTGCAGGCGCTGCAGCGCATAAAGCACCAGGAAGCCGGCGAGGTTGAAGAGCAGCAGGGCGACCGCGTAGGTGGTCCAGTGCTGTTCCTCGCGTTCGCTGGTTCCGCAAATACGATAAAGCCCACGCTCAAGCGGGCGAAGGACCGGCGAAAGCAGCGTGCGGTCGCCGTTGAAGACGCGGTGCATGTAGCCGCCGAGCGGCTTCACCAGCAAAACGACGATCCCGCAATAGACCAGGATCTGTATCCAACCGTTCAGTGTCATGGGTGTGGCTTTCCGTGCCTTCAGAAGCGTTCTGGACGAACGAGGGCGTATGTCAGGTAGGCGAGCAGGAACAGCGTAACGCCGCCACCGAGAATATAGTCGACGATCATTTTTTCAGCCTCGCTCTAGAGCGCGTCACAAGCTTTTATGTAGGCGAAACAAAGGGCAAAGAACAAAATTCCGATTCCGATAACGGCCATATCCATTGTGTTTATTCCTTTTGTTCTTTTGTACTTTGCGAATTTGACAAGAGAGTTCGCAATATCTCGAAAGTGTCCCGTCGCACCTTTGGCGACGGAGCCGGTTGTATTTTCTAAAAGGAATATGGACCCGATCGCCATAAAGGTTCGAGACGGGGCGCAGTAGAAAGAAATAGGAATTTCATAAAGATTTTTGCTCGGGCTCTTCCCGACACTCCACGCAGGGATTGTCGCCCAAGACACACGGCTACAGGATGGCGATTTCCTTGCGAGCTGCCGGAAACGCGAAAGCCCGGCTGGGGGCCAGCCGGGCTTTCTATGGTGGTGTGGCTTTAGCCGCCACGGAGAACATCAATCTTCAGGCGGCGTAGCCGCCATAGCCACGCGCAACGGCGTGCACGCCCGCCACCGGCTCGAGGTCCGGCCACAGGATGCCGGCGGCTTGCGCGAATTCGAGCAACGCCCGGCGCGCCTGCTCGACGCTCACATAACCTGGAACGGCCAGATCACATGTCTCCACCGCGTTTCGGTAAAGCGGGCCGCGGCGGGAGGTCGTCCAATTGGTGAGGAAATCGTGCATTTCGGCCAGCGAGGCAATCTCGCGCTTGAAGCCGAGGCCGACCGACAGTGCGACCGGTGAATGAAACAGCTTGTCGTGCATGAAGCGGGCTCCTGGTTTTTCGCGCGCTTGGAGAGATATCCGGGCGGGTCCGCGAACGGGACGCCGTGAAACGCGCAATGAGGCCGGAGGTTCCAGCTTGGGACTTGGCGATTTTTTTGATTGTGCCTGGTCGGCGAAGTTATCAATTCACAGCGCAACGATCGCGTGCCGGACGCTCAACGGCTCCGCAGCCCCCTTGGCGACGGCAGGCTCTCCAAAATCCCGAAGGAGCCATCGAGATCGCTTGCCGCCTTGAGGCTCACGCCTTCTTCACGAACTCGGTCTTGAGCACCAGGCCTTTCACTTGCTTGGTGTTGCATTCGATCTCGCCGGGATTGCCGTTCAGGCGGATGGCCTTCACCAACGTGCCGCGCTTGATCGTCTCCGAAGTGCCTTTGACTTTGAGGTCTTTGATCAGCGTTACGGAATCACCGTCATTCAATTGAGCGCCATTGCTGTCGCGCACGATTACATCGTTCGGCATGCCATCTCCTGTGATTTGGATCCCACTACCAGATCAGATGAGAATCCCAAAACCGATGACGACCGGCAAGTCTTCGACGCCCAAGGTGGATGAACGCTTGGGGGAAGTCCGGCATCGTCTGCAGGTACCGCTGCCAGATCTGATCCATGACCGTGGTCGGCGTGGCACATCGAAGCCGGCGCCGCCGACAACCTCCTCGATCTCCGCCACCACGCGTGAATCCGTCGCCTGCCGCATCTCGGCTTCCGCTCTGCGCCATCGAGCGGATTGGCAGCTACGCCTGTTTGTCGTCCGGATGGCCAAGCTCGCAGAACCACCCGCCCAGATACTTCACCGA
>NZ_RZQY01000163.1:0-10099 GCF_003998575.1 Mesorhizobium sp. M7A.F.Ca.CA.001.10.2.1
CGATAAGGCGGTGAACGATTTTATCCAGAAGATCACCAGCATCACCGGCAAGGGTGGCTGATCGAACTCTTTGTTTTACGCAATTCCGGACGGAAAACCGCGACACACTTTCCCTGGAATTGCTTTGGAAGGCCTATTTCGGGAGGAGACGGCCGTGAAGAAGTTTATCAATTCGGTGGACACGGCGCTGACCGAAAGCCTCGACGGCTTCGTCGCCGCCCATGCCGACATCCTCGTGCTCGGCGACGAGCACAAATTTGTCCGCCGCAAGACCTTGCGGCCGGGCAAGGTGGCGTTGATCTCCGGCGGAGGCTCCGGCCACGAGCCGCTGCATGGCGGCTTTGTCGGGCACGGTATGCTCGACGCCGCCTGCCCCGGCCAGGTGTTCACCTCGCCGACGCCGGACCAGATGCTGGCGGCGGCGGAGGCCGTCGACACCGGCGGCGGTTGCCTGTTCATCGTCAAGAACTATGAGGGCGACGTCATGAACTTCGACATGGCGGCCGAGATGTCTGAAGGCGTCCAGCAGATCGTGACCAATGACGATGTCGCCGTCGAGAATTCTTCCTATACGACGGGCCGGCGCGGCGTCGCCGGCACGCTGGTGGTGGAAAAGATCGTCGGAGCCGCTGCCGAACATGGCCTGGCACTGGCGCCGCTGAAGGCGCTGGGCGACGGCGTCAACGCTGCTACCCGCTCGATGGGCGTGGCGCTGACCAGCTGCACCGTACCGGCGGCGGGCAGGCCGACTTTCGACATCGGCGATGGCGAGATGGAATTCGGCGTCGGCATCCATGGCGAGCCCGGCCGCCGGCGCGACACGCTGAAAAGCGCCGATGCTATCGCGCAGGAGATCTGTGCCGCAATCCTGGGCGATCTCGGCGACCGGGCGAAGGGTCCAGCGCTGTTGTTCGTCAACGGTTTCGGCGGCACGCCGCTGATGGAACTCTACCTGATGTACAACAGCGCGCGGGCGATTTTCGAGAAGCATGGCGTGACGGTGGCCCGTTCGCTGGTCGGCTCCTATGTCACCTCGCTCGACATGGCCGGCTGCTCGATCACACTCACCATGCTCGACGATGAGACGACCGCATTCTGGGACGCGCCTGTACACACGGCGGCGCTACGCTGGGGCATGTAACCCTGGCTTCCACCCTGCTTTTCTGCGACATCTTTCCCTGCAATCGCAACATTGTCCAGGTTGATGCTGCCACCGCTTACCCCTGCCGAAGAAAAGCTGCTGCTGCGCTACGCAGATCCGGAGGCGCCGACTGTCGACGTCGATAATTTGCCGGCAAAGACGCTGATGTCGCTGCTCGACAACGCCGAATTCCATGGCGTCCTGCCGATCATGCTGCGCAAGCTCAGCGGGGACGCGCGGCTGCCAGCGGATGCGGACCTGCACGGCAAGCTGGAAAATCTGCGCCAGAAGGCAACGATCGCCACCGGCCAGTCTATGCTGTTGAAGTATCATGGCGACCGCATCATGAAGGGACTGGCGGCGGACAATATTCCGGCGCGGATCGTCAAGGGACCCGTCTTCGCGCGCAAGCTCTACCGCAACGTCGCCGACAGGCCGTTCACCGACATCGATATCCTGGTCGAACCCGCCAACCTGGCGCGGGCAAACCAGGTGATCACGGCATGCGGCTTCGAGCTTGGCAGCAACGAGGCCGAATCCTACGAATTGCAGGAATTCAAATGGCTCGAAAAGGAGAATTCCAGCCTGCTGGTCGAACTGCATGGCGACCTCGTGCATGACATCGGCATGCGGCGGCGCCTGTCGCTGGGTTTCCCTGAATTGCGCGCCATCGACGGCGACGCGACAGACACGCCGGCGGCTCTTCTCACGATCGCCATCGTGCACGCCGCCGGCGGCCATAAATTCCACCGGCTGCAGCTTTGCGTCGACGTGCTGCAGGGCGTGCGGGCGCTGCAATCACCCGAAGCGGAAGCACGCCTCTTCGACGCTGCCCGTACCACCGGCATCGAGCTCGAGTTGGCAATCGTGCTCGATGTGACCGGCCGGTTGTTCGACGAAAGCCGCGCGCTCGAACTCGCCGGCCGCATCAAACCCGATCTCTCCATACGGCTGGCCAGGCGGTTGATCACCACGAATACGCTGCTCGGCGTCAATTCCAGGGATAAGCTTGGTTCGCGCCTACGCCGCGACGCCTTCCGCTGGATCCAACGGCTGGCCAGGGCGAGAGCAATTCCAGGAAAAGTGTGAGACGTTCTCTCCCGGAAAAGCGTCGCGCCATCACCTCAGGTCGGAAAGTGATGGCGCTCTTGGCTTGGCCGCTTTGAGTCTTTAGCCTGCGTCGGGAAGCACACGACGAAGGATTGAGGAATTTGGCCGATCTCAATACCCACATTGCGAATGCTGCGCGTGATCGGAGTTCCCCGCGAGTCGTCGCGGTCCTTACGACACGGAACGAAGAACGGTTCGTCGCCGGATGTCTCGAGAACCTCTTTCGTCAAGGCGTACAGGTCTACATCTGCGACAATCAGTCGACGGACCGAACGCTTGAGATTGCCCAGCGCTACTGCGGAGCCGGATTGATAGGATTCGAAACCATCCCGCATAACGGCTGGTATTGCTGGGAGCACCTTCTTCGTCGCAAAGAGGAACTGTTTCAGTCGCTCGAAGCAGACTGGTTCATGCATGTTGACGCTGACGAGATCCACCTTCCGCCGACTTCGTACTCATCGTTGGTCTCCGCCATTGCGGCAGCCGACGCACTCGGCTTCAATGCGATCGAATCTTCCGAGTTTACGTTCATTCCTACCAGAGAAGCTCCCGATCACGACAATCCCGATTATCAACACACGCTGCGCACCTACTACCCGTTCCGGCCAACCTCCCCACACTGCGTCCGTGCCTACAAGAAACAGGACGGCCCCATGGAGATTGCGTGGTCAGGCGGCCATCTCGTACGGTTCGCGGGTCCGGTGAGGCTTTACTCCGAGCGTTTTCGCATGAAGCACTATCTGTTCCTTAGCGCAGAGCACGCCGCATGCAAGTATGCTGGCCGCCGGTTTCTGAGCGAAGAGGTCATTGGTCGTGGCTGGCACGGATGGCGACCCCGCTTGCGATCAGAGGATATTCTGCTGCCGGACGCCAGCCAGGTGCGCGCCAGCGCGACGGACGACGATCTGGACGAGGCCAATCCATGGTCGGCGCACTGGCTTGAGCGGTACGCCTCGTGAATGAGGTACACCTCCCCCGCGTCCTGGCGATCGCGGATCGACCCGGCTGGGCGATTGATCGCAAGACCCAAAATCTCCGGCGCGTGCTGGAAAGAAGGTTCGAGATCGTCCAACGATTTCAACATGATGTGACTGAGTCGGACGTGAACACGGCGGACATCGTGCTCATCTTCTATTGGCTCCAGATCTCGAAGCTGCCCCTGCCGGAATCGGCCCTCGCCAGGCGGTCTGACAGGCTGCTCATCGGGATCTGCAGCCACAGAGAGCTGGAGGGCGAATTCCGCGAGCCCGGGCTCGCCGCCCTGCACCGGCTGGCGCGCGCTGTCTTTGTCAACAATCGGCAGCTCGAGCACGAATACGGTCCTCTACTGCGTGTTCCGGTCCACTACACGCCCAATGGAGTCGACACGACGTTCTTTTGTCCCGCACAAGAGCCACAACCCGGTTCTGGCGAGCTCCGTGTCGGATGGGCGGGAAGTCTCGGCAACCATGGTCCAGCACATCGCGGCTTCCACGACGTCATCGAGCCCGCGGTAGCGGCCGTGCCGGGCGCGCGCCTACTGACGGCGATTCGCGAGCAACGCTGGCGTAGCCATGACGAGATGCCCGGCTTCTATCGGGATCTCGACGTTTATGTCTGCGCCAGCCTCAGCGAAGGCACTCCCAATCCTTGCTTGGAGGCGGCGGCGTGCGGTGTCCCTTTGGTGACCACCCGTGTGGGAAACATGCCCGAGCTGATTCGGGATGGCGACAACGGGCTGTTCTTCGATGGAACTGCGGAGGGGCTTGCGAACAAGCTAGCCTTGTTGCGGGACACGCCATCGCTCCGGTCGAGGATGGCCGCCCGCATGATCGAGACGATCCAAGAGTGGGATTGGGGCGTGCAGGCGGAGAACTACGCGCGCATGTTTGCCTCGTTGCTTACTGCGGGCGGAGCTGTCGGGCCCATGAGATGAGCGGCTTCGGGTGTGCCCTGCCAAACCTGACCTTTGTAGCGCCATTCGAGTTTTCCCGGACCCTTGCTCTTCCGTACCTCGCGCAGCAAGGATAACGAGGCGGCGCTGCGCTGAAATCGTTGTTTTTGCGCAAAACTGCGAAGTAGAAGCACTCCGAAACACGCTATCCCCACGCCCTTGGGAACAAGGAATAGCGGCCCCACGTTGCCTGGGGTATTCAGTCCCGAGTCGTCAGAGCGGCGCTGATCAGTGCCGCAGCGTCAGCCGGGCGCGCGCCCACCTCCAACCGGAAGGTCGGCACCGCATTGACCACCCCGGCGATGGTCGCCAGCCGGCGTTTCTGCATCGGCAGCAGCCCGGTCATACCGGTGCGGACGTTGTCCACCGCCAGTGCCACCATTGCGTCGGTGCCGGCCATGGCGACGAGCCGGCTCTGGCTTCCGGCGGAACGCGCCAGGTGCAGAAGGGCCGCCACCGGCCGGGCGGACGCGTTTTCCACCCGGATGATATCCTCCAGCCGTTCTAGCGAGATGGGCTGTTCGCCATTGCGATCCCAGGTCTGGCCAAGGCAGGGCGCCACCTGCGGGATCATCTCCGCGGTCTTCCGATGGATCTTGACGGCGCGCGGCAGACCCCAGGCGACGACCTTGCCCGAAGTGGCATGCACGATCATGGCGTCGTCGGAGCAGAGGCCAAAGCCCTGTATTGCCAGCGCGAGTGACGTCGTGGTCTTGCCGGTGCCGCTCGGAGCATGGATCAGCACCACCGCATCGCTGTCCGGCAACGTCAAGCCGGCAGTGTGCAGCATATGCTGGCCACCGGCGTCGAGCGCGGCGTCGAGCACCAGCATTGCCGGTGTCCACGCGGCTTTCGCGCCAGGGCGGATCCGGAGTTCGGCCCAGCCCGCCACGCCGTTGATGGCAACGGTCTGACGCTCGGGAAAGACCAGATGGATGATACCACTATCCTCGAACATCCGGCAGGGACCATCCTCCGGCACCTCGCCATCGAAGACGAGGGATCCGTTGGGTGCCTCGTCCAAGGTGTCTGTCTCGGCGATTTCGAGACGAAAGTCCGGCTCGACGGGTTCCGCGATACGCAGGCTGCCCAGCATCCGGTCGAAATCCTGCCACAGCTCCGGGCGCTCGGCCGATATGCCAAGGATCAGGCCGTTGAGGCCATAGCAGGCTGAAGGTCTGGTCAAGCGGGACGCGCCTTTATGGCATCGGCATGATGACGATAGATTTCGACCATGCCGGGAAGCTTGTCGCTGACCACCGGCCTGCCATCGAGGCAGACCCAGCAATGCGCTGCCAGGCGCTGCGCTTGCATCGACTGCGGATCGATGCCGAAGCGCAGGTCTGGATCGAAGCCGGCCAGGCGCAGGAAACGATGACCTAGCAGACCCTCCCTCAGGCACCTGCGGTCACGCATCAGCCAGGGACGGCGGACGGCGCGGTTGACGCTGGCGACTATGTAGGCGGACGGCAGACCGCGATAGGGCGTCGACGAGGCGAGCGGCGCCCATTCGAGCACCTCCTCGAAGCTCCGGTTGATGACCAAGACCGGCATCAGCCGCGCGCTTGCCCAGAGATGGCAGCGAAACAGAGCGCGCAGGAGCGGGCCGTCAGTCATCAAGCACCTGGCGCGGCGAGGATACCTTCAGAGATCAGATCCGCGGCCAGTGCCGCCATGTCCTGATCGAGCGTCCCCTTGTCGACCTCGAACTCCTCGCAAAGCAGATCGACGATCTGGTCGAGGTTGCGCGCGCCGTCCACCTTGCCGAGAAAGGCTTCGGTCGTGCCGTTGCATGTATAAAGCTGGCCGCTGCGCGCCAAAAGCACGACTGCGCCATCGCCCACATGCTGCACCGAGGCATCCTCGGCCAGCCGCAGAACGGTTCCAGAGACTATTTCCACCACGCCCCTCCAAGCCACGCTCATCCCGGAAATCAGATAGCGCGGAGGTGGAGCGCTGTCTATCAGCCGATCATGGGAGCCCAGTGCACGGACCAACGGCTTTGCTGACGGATTCTCCGCGCCAGTCGCGTTAGAACCTGCTCGGTTGCGTCTTCCCGGCCGCATTCGTCCCAGAAATAGTCATCGATGAAATGTGACAAGCAGCGGGCCTGCCGGCAGCGGACGTTGCATTTCTTCCCCTAAGTAAGGTAAAACCTGTCTGGGTATTGGGGAGATAGCGTATGCGTTACAATTGGGAGCGGGCTCCGACGAGCTTCGAACGTCACAGAAAAGCGCTGGCCACAGCCATTTTGATCGCTGGCGGCATTGGCCTCATGCTTGTGGCCCTGCCGATCTAGAAACAACCTTCAGACACAGCGGCTGCCGGCGCCTGGGCGTAACCTCTCAGCGTGGCTGCCCGGCCACCGCGAGGAAGCGGCGATCGCGCCCCTCGAAACCCTGGCTGAAACGCTGCACCAGCACAACGATCACCGCCGGCTTGCCGGCCGGGGTGAGTTCGTAGGATTCCGACAGGCTGTAGGAGGTCGGGCAGTGTCTTGAGCCCGGCACGGTCTTGTCCTCGTGCAGGATTTTGAACGGCTTGCCATCCTGGCCTTGCAGCGTCAGCCGGAAGCCGAGGGCCTTGCCCGCCTTCTCACCCTGAAGTGGCTTTTCCTCTTGAAGTAGCTGGTCGCCTTGCCGCGTCACATCGAAACTCGCCGAACAATCGCTCGTGCTGGCCGCCAGGATTTCGTCGAGCTGGATGGTCGAAATGCCTGTTTCGCCATGGAGCGGCGCCAGCCACTTCTGCGACACCTGCTCGAGGTGAGAAATGTCGTTGTAGGCAACCATTTCGCCCGGAAAGGTGAACTTGTCGGAAGCCGCCTGCTCGGCTGGGGATGTGATGGCATATTGGGCGAGAATGGGCGCCGCCTGAGCGGCGGCCTGCGCCCTCGCCTGCTCCAGCGTCAGTGTCGCCTCCTCCGTCTCGTCGACGACGAGGATCGGCTTACCGCCAACGAGCTGATCCGTGCGGGTATCGATGATGTCTATCTGCGACCAGCCAGAGTCCGAGGCGCCGGCGTCGAGCGTTCATATTGCTCGAAGGCGAAATAAGCGCCATCCGGCGAAAAGCCGATGATGTGCCGTGCCGCGGCATCGCCAGCCTGAGCGGTTCCAGCGGAGATCGCGAGCACGACACCCATGACCAATGGGAGCGCAAGGCGCCCGATGATCCGCACAGCAGCAAACATCCCCACTCCAATCTGGAATCGCAATTTCATAGCTGCTTGCCCCCAAGCGCCAGGTCGATATCGGCCGTACAATGGCGTGCATTTGCGGCCAAGGGTAGAGCGCGCTATCTGGAGGGAAGAAAATCATTCCTGGGGAGGTATGGATGGCTTCACGCTATCACGAGGTCTATGAAGGCTGGAAACGCGACCCGGAACGCTTCTGGGCGGACGCAGCCGGCGCCATCGACTGGTATTCGCCCTGGGACAAGGTGTTCGACGCCACGGCTGGCGTCTATGGCCGCTGGTTCACCGGCGCCACCTGCAACACCTGCTACAACGCCATCGACCGCCATGTCGCGGGCGGGCGCGCCGACCAGATCGCGCTGATCCATGACAGCGCGATCACAGGAACGATCAGGAAGTTCACCTATGCCGAGTTGAAGCGCGAGGTGGTTGCACTCACCTCGGTGCTGAAGAACCGTGGTATTCGTAAGGGTGACCGCGTCATCATCTACATGCCGATGGTGGCCGAGGCGGCCATCGCCATGCTGGCCTGTGCCCGCATCGGCGCCGTGCATTCGGTGGTCTTCGGCGGCTTTGCCTCGCATGAGCTTGCCACCCGCATCGACGACGCCAGGCCGAAGCTGATCATTTCGGCATCCTGCGGCCTGGAGCCAGGCCGCGTCGTCGCCTACAAGCCGTTGCTCGACAAGGCGATAGAGATTTCCCGCCACAAGCCGGACGCCTGCCTGATCCTGCAGCGCGACCAATTGCGCTGCGAGCTGAAGGAGCATTTCGACATCGACTACGCCGATGCCGTCGCCCGCGAACGGGCAGCGGGCGCCAATGTCGATTGCGTGCCGGTGCTGGCCACCGATCCGCTCTACATCATCTACACATCGGGCACGACCGGCCAGCCCAAGGGCATCGTGCGCGACAATGGCGGCCATATGGTCGCGCTGAAATGGACGATGGAAAACGAGTTCGGCGTCAAGCCGGGCGAGGTGTTCTGGGCGGCGTCCGATGTCGGCTGGGTGGTCGGCCATTCCTACATCGTCTACGGACCGCTGCTGCATGGCTGCACAAGCATCCTGTTCGAAGGCAAGCCTGTGGGCACGCCCGATGCCGGCACCTACTGGCGGGTGATAGCGGAGCATGGTGTCGTAGCCCTTTTCACCGCACCGACCGCGTTCCGCGCCATCAAGGGGCAGGACCCGAAGGGCGAGTTCATTGCGAAATACGACCTCTCGAAGTTCCGCACGCTGTTTCTTGCCGGCGAGCGCGCCGACCCGGAAACCATCAAATGGGCGGAGCAGAAGCTGAATGTGCCTGTGGTCGACCATTGGTGGCAGACCGAGACCGGCTCGCCGATGACGATCAATCCCGCCGGCCTTGGCCTGCTGCCGGTGAAATACGGCTCGCCCGGCGTGCCGATGCCCGGCTACGACATCCGCGTGCTCGACGATGCTGGCCATGAGGTGCAGCGGGGCACGCTGGGCAATGTGGTGATCAAACTGCCGCTGCCGGCCGGCTGCCTGCCGACGCTGTGGAATGCCGATCAACGGTTCCGCCAGGCCTATCTCGACGAGTTCCCCGGCTTCTACAAGACGGCGGATGCCGGCATGGTCGACGAGGACGGCTATCTCTACGTCATGGCTCGCACCGATGACATCATCAACGTCGCCGGCCACCGGCTGTCGACCGGCGCCATGGAAGAGGTGCTTTCGGCCCATCCCGATGTCGCCGAATGCGCGGTGATCGGCATTGCCGACGCCATGAAAGGCCAGGTTCCGCTGGGCTTCGTGGTGTTGAATGCGGGTGTGACCCGCGATATCGGCTCTATCGAGAACGAGGTGGTCGGTCTGGTGCGCGAACGCATTGGCCCGGTCGCCGCCTTCAAGACGGTGGTGACGATCAAGCGCCTGCCCAAGACGCGTTCGGGCAAGATCCTGCGCGGCACCATGCAGAAGATCGCCGACAAGGAAGAATGGACCATGCCGGCGACGATCGACGATCCGGTCGTCCTCGACGAGATCACCAAGGCCCTGAAGGAACGCGGAATCGGACTTTGAGCCACTGAAGGGTGGGCCGCGGACGACCTTTTCGATCGGCAAGCAATACTTTTATTGTGCGACGCAGCAATGCACCCTAAAGTCGTTCGCGGGGGGACATCGACAAAGGTCGCATGGCTCAGCAGAAGATTACATTTGGTGGCGTAGACATCCTGCGCTTTCTCGCCGCCGTCATGGTCATGGTCTACCACTATGGCTTCTGGGTGTGGGCGTATCCGGACGGTGTTTCGGCGCGCGCCACGGGCGGCGTTCCCCCGCAGCCGGCAATAGGCGCCTGGGTCGAATCCGGCTGGGTCGGCGTCCAGATCTTCTTCGTCATCAGCGGTTTCGTCATCGCCTTCAGCGCCGAAAGGTCGACACCCCTGCAGTTTTTCGAAGCAAGGGTGAAACGGCTGGCGCCGGCGGTTTGGATCTGCGCCCCGGTCACCGCGGTGGTGCTGCTGCTTGTCGGCCTCAGTTGGCCGACCGATGCCGTCATCAGGCTCCTACGCACCGGCCTGTTCGTTCCGTACGCGCCTTGGGTGGACAGCGTCTACTGGACGCTGGGCATCGAGATCGCCTTCTATGCCATCGTCTGGATCCTGCTCAGCTTTGGCCGCTTCCATCTGATGGAGATTGTGGCCGTCGCCATCGGCTTGGTCAGCACGTTGTTCTGGTGCCTCTACTACCCG
>NZ_RZQY01000164.1:0-10091 GCF_003998575.1 Mesorhizobium sp. M7A.F.Ca.CA.001.10.2.1
CATCCATCAGGCGGAAACGCAGCGCGCCGCCTTCCTCCATGAATTTGTAGCCACGGCGATAGTTTTGCCGAGTTTTCTTCGACTGGCTTTCAAACCATTGTGCGCCGCGTTGCCCGGCGCCGGAAACTCGATAGCTGACCTCGCTGCGGTGGCTTGGCTGCAAGATATTGCTCTGGCCTGGGGCGGCGGGACCAAGCAGGGTCCGGAATCGGGCATCAGGCAACAGACGATTGAGGTAGGCAAGATCGAAGCCGCCATCGTCGAGGATATGTTGCCAGAGTTGCGGCAGGATCTGTGGCTCGGCATCGGGAGCAACCAGGACATCGCCATAGTCGCAGTGATCTTTCGCCGCCCATTCCAGCATACGGATGCCCGAGCGCCAGAAGGTCGCGAGCGCAATGACGGCCTCGAGACGCTCGCCGCTCCAGACCAGGCCGATCCTGAGACCGCGACGGTCCTGATGCGGTGTGGTGTGCCACCAGGCCGAGATCCAGTCGGGATGCTGGAAAACGAGGCCGCCGGCGCGTTGCCAGAGCGCTGCCCAGGCGGGCGCGATTTCTGCCAGTCGCGCTGGCGAGGTCGCAATTTCGATCCGGTGCGTTCGCGGCATCCGGAACACGGCGGGTCCGTTCATGGCTTCCCCCTTTGCGGCGATTGCTGTGGCTCGGGCTTGTCGGTGCGGAAATGTCTGGCGATCTGCCGCCACATCCGCTTCAGCGGCAGGACATAGAGGCCTGCGAGCGACTGGTAGTCGCGCACGTTGCGTTCGATCAAACCGAACTTGAAGTCCTCGTCGGGTCTCGGAACGCACAGGGTTCCGAAGAGCCGATCCCAGAACGAGAAGAGCAGCCCGAAGTTCTTGTCGTAGTGGCGCGGGTCGGTGCTGTGGTGCAGCTGATGCCAGTGCGGGCACAGGATCAGATTGTTCAACGGTCCAAACGAGATCTTGAAATGCGTGTGCCTGACGAAATCCATCATCAGGATGTTGCGTATGATGTAGACGTTGACGCCGAAGACCGTCAGCTCGACGAGGTTCAGCGACACCAGCGACCAGATGCCGAAGCAGATGCCGGGAATGACGCCGTCCCAGGCCCGGTTCATCAATTCGTCGAGCGGGTGGACGCGATCCTTGGTGATGCCGACCATCACCTCGGCCGAATGGTGAACCTTGTGCAGTTCCCACAGCACCGGGTAGCGGTGCTGGGCGACGTGATAGAGATAGTACGAAATGTCGTAGGCAAGCAGCATGGTGATGGTGAAGATCGTCACCGTCACCGGCCCTGCCGGTCCTTCGATCAGGGGCGGCTGGATCGCCAGCAGCGTGGAGAGCAACCAGTTCGTCGCATAGCCGACGGCGCTGACGAAGACGACGCCGGCGGGCAGCATGAGGAATGGCATCAGCGCCTTCCGCGTCACCCAGAACAAAAGGTCGGCTTTCGCCGAAGGGTGCGTGATGACCTCATGCGGGACTGCGAACTCGAAGAACTCTTTCCAGCTCTTTTTCTCGACCGTGCGCCAGTAGGCGACCAGGGCGCTGACCAAAGCAGTCAGCAACAGAAGTCCGGTCGCCAGCAGGCCGGCGCCGGAAATCCGGTCAAGAACCTTGTAGACGATATCGCTGGCCATTTCCAAGGTTGCCGCCTCTTCATCCGGCTTTTCCGGTCGTCGCGGTCATAACATTGAAGTCCTCAAGCAAATGCGATGAAAATTGGTTAAGAAATCATGAGGCTTTCTAGATTTTAGGCACTTATCGGCAGGCGACGAGACCTCATGCTTCGGCGGTCATCCGTCTCAACCGGCGCAACGATAGATATTCATAGGGTGGTCGGCGTGACGGAACGCCTCACCATCGCCGCAGTCCAATGTGCTGGGCGTGATGATGGGAACGTGAGACGAGATGCTTCCGGCCGGTGCTCTTGCCATCGTCATCGGCTTTCGCCATGAAGGCCGATGAATTCGCCTCTGCCAGCCAGCGCACGCCAGCGGCTCGACGACCTGCTCGTCCAGCGCGGGCTGTTTGCCAGCCGTTCACGTGCCCGCGACGCGGTCGAGCGTGGCACGGTGACCGTCGACGGCGTCATTGCGCGCAAGCCCGGCCAGAGCGTTTTGCCGCAATGCCTTGTTGCCATCGATGATCCGGCGCAAGGCTATGTGTCGCGCGCGGCACTCAAGCTGATCGGTGGGCTCGATCATTTCGGCCTCGACCCTGCCGGCTCTGAAGCGCTCGACATCGGCGCCTCGACCGGCGGCTTCACCCAGGTGTTGCTCGAGCGCGGCGTGGTCCATGTCACCGCGGTCGATGTCGGTCATGGCCAGATGCATCCTGATATCGGCGGCGACCCGCGTGTGACGGTGATCGAAGGACTGAACGCCCGCGACCTCGCCGTTGCCGATCTCAGCGGGCGTATTCCGGATTTCATCGTGTCCGACGTCAGCTTCATCTCGCTGAAACTGGCGCTGCCGCCGGCGCTTGATCTGGCGAAGGCTGGCGCCAAGGCCGTGTTTCTGGTCAAGCCGCAATTCGAGGCGGGCCGTGATGCGATCGGCAAGGGTGGTCTGTTGAAAGATCCCTACGACGCCTCCCGTGTCGCCGGCCTGCTGCAGGATTGGCTGGACTCCGTGCCAGGCTGGCGCTCGCTGGGGCTGCATTTGTCGCCGATCGAGGGCGGCGACGGCAATCGCGAATTCCTGCTCGGTGGGATCAAGGACCGATGAGCGCGCGCTTCAGCATCAGGAAACTTGGCGCTCAGGGCGACGGTGTCGCCGAGACCGAGACAGGCGATCTGTTCATTCCCTTCACACTGCCCGGTGAAACGGTCACCGCCGCGCGCGAAAGGGATCGCGCCATGCTGATGGCGGTGCTGGAAGCATCGCCGCAGCGCATCGATCCCGCCTGCCGCCATTTCACCGAATGCGGTGGTTGCGCGCTCCAGCATTTCGAAGCCGGAGCCTATCGCCAGTGGAAACGCGAAAAAGTGGCGCACATCCTGAAGGGCAAAGGCATCGATTGCGAGATCGGCGAACTGGTCGCCTGCGCGCCGCAGACGCGCCGCCGTGTCGTGCTGGCCGCCCGGCGCACCGATACAGGCATGCTGCTCGGCTTCCATCGCCATCTGTCGCCGGAGATCATAGCCATATCGGAATGCCCGATCTCGCTTCCTGAGATCGTCGCTTCGCTTGATCGCTTGAAGGCGCTTGCCGAATTGGTCTGCGCAACCACCAAATCGTTCCGGCTAGCGGTCACCGTGACCGGTTCGGGTCTCGATGTCGCGGTTCACGAATCCGGCAAGCTGGGGGAGCATCAGCGCCGCATCGCTGCCAATTTCGTCATGGCGCAGGGCTTTGCCAGGCTGTCCATCGATGACGAGATCATCATCGAGCCGAAAAAGCCTGTTGTCATGTTCGGCAGCGTCGCTGTCGCCTTGCCCCCGGGCGCGTTCCTGCAGGCAACCGAGGCCGCCGAACAGGCGATGGCCGATATCGTCGGCGGACATCTGAAGCGTGCCAAGAAGGTGGCGGATCTTTTCGCCGGCTGCGGCAGTTTTGCTCTGCGTCTGGCCGCGAAGTCGGAAGTTCATGCGGTGGAGGGCGATGCGGCAGCCCTTTCGGCCCTCGACCGTGGATCGCGTTTCGCCACTGGCTTGAAGCGGGTGACGGGTGAACGCCGCGACCTGTTCCGCCGGCCGTTGACGTTCAAGGAATTGAATGCCTTCGACGGTGTGGTGTTCGATCCGCCGCGCGCCGGCGCCGAGGACCAGTCGAAGCAGATCGCCCGCTCGGATGTGCCGTACGTCGCCGCGGTGTCCTGCAATCCGGTGACGCTCGCGCGAGATTTGCGCATCCTCATCGACGGCGGCTACATCCTGAAAAGCGTGACGCCGATCGACCAGTTCCTGTGGTCGCCGCATGTTGAGGCCGTGGCGTTGCTGGAGAAGCCGAAGCGGAGGCGGTAGGTCGCTTGTGCTTGAGTTGCGCGTGAATTGGGCCTATTTTGATACCGTACGCATCAAACTATGCTAGGTAATCGTCATGAACTCCGCAGCCCTCGAAGTTCCGGCGTCACGCTTTGGCGAGGAACGGTCGCCTTACCTTTCGGCAAGGCGTGTCGCGGAACAGCTTGGTGTCAACCTGACCGAATTGGCCGGCCTGATCGGGGTCGCGCGCAACACACTTGCCGCCAAGGCCGGCGCGCGCAAGGTCGACGCCGCCCTCAGCCCGATCGTCCGCATCCTGTCGATGGCCGGTGAAATGGCCGGCGGCGAGCAACGTGCGGCGATCTGGTTTAAGCACCAGCCGATCCCCGGCTGGGCGGGAAAGACCGCCTACGACCTGGTTCGCGAGGGCAAGACGGACAAGGTGCTGGCCTATCTGGAGGCCGTCCGCTCCGGCGTGTATGCCTGAGATCAGCCTGACCTTGTGGCGGGCCTTCGTACCGCGTTGGGCGCATCTGCCGCTTTCGGGCGAGGGCGCTGCCCACTTCGGCGGTCGCTGGAATCCAATTGGCGCTTCAACGATCTATGCGGCGCGCGAATTGTCCACCGCCTGGGCGGAGTACAATCAGGGCTTTGTCCAGCATCCGGCGTTAATTGCCCAACTTGAGCTCTCGGGCGCGCGCTTGGCCGATCTGACCGATGCCGCAATGCTGAGCGAATTGGCCATGACGGCGGGCATTCACCAATGCGAATGGCGAGACATGCTGGATCAGGGCCTTGTGCCCGAGACCCACAAGCTGCGGGATCGCCTGCTTGCCGATGGGGTGAACGGCGTGATCTATCCGTCCTTCATGTCGCCCGGCGGCACCTGCGTTGCGCTCTGGCGCTGGAACGAGGATGGCGCGCCGCGCCTGGAGGTCGTCGACCCCGACCGTCGTCTGCCGAAATCGCCGGCATCCTGGCTTTAGGGCAACTCAGATGGGCGAGTAAGCTCGTCGACTGTTCTTATCAAACCCTGGTGCCGCCCACCGTCATCTGGTTCATGCGCAGATGCGGCTGGCCGACGCCGACGGGCACGCCCTGTCCGGCCTTGCCGCACATGCCGATGCCGGTGTCGAGCTTCATGTCGTTGCCGATCATCGAGACGCGGTGCATGGCGTCCGGACCGTTGCCGATCAGCATCGCGCCCTTGATCGGCTGCGTCACCTTGCCGTTCTCGATCATGTAGGCCTCGGTGCAGCCGAACACGAATTTGCCCGATGTGATGTCGACCTGGCCGCCGCCGAACGAGACGGCATAGATGCCGTTCTTGACCGAGGCGATGATTTCGTCCGGCTCCATGTCGCCCGCCGTCATATAGGTGTTGGTCATGCGCGGCATCGGCTGGTGGGCATAGCCTTCGCGGCGGCCGTTGCCGGTCGCCTTCATGCCCATCAGCCGGGCATTCTGGCGATCCTGCATGTAGCCGACCAGCTTGCCATCCTCGATCAGCACATTGCGGGCCGAAGGTGTGCCTTCATCGTCGACGGTCAGCGAGCCGCGCCGTTCGGGCATGGTGCCGTCGTCGACGACGGTGACCCCTTTGGCGGCGACCTGCTGGCCGAGCAGGCCGGCGAAGGCCGAGGTCTTCTTGCGGTTGAAATCGCCTTCCAGCCCATGGCCGACGGCCTCGTGCAGCATGACGCCCGGCCAGCCGCTAGACAAGACGATGTCGAAAGTGCCGGCCGGGGCCGGTATGGCCTCGAGATTGACCAGAGCTTGCCTGAGCGCCTCCTTGGCGGCGTGCTTCCAGCTGTCCTCGACCAGGAATTCGCCAAACGCCTTGCGGCCACCCATGCCGTAGGAGCCGCTCTCCTGGCGGTCGCCATCGCCGACCACGACGGAGACGTTGATGCGGACCAGCGGGCGGATATCGCGCACCATTTGGCCATCGGCGCGCACGATCTCGACATGCTGCCAGGATGCGGCGAGCGATGCCGAAACCTGCCGCACGCGCGGATCCTCGGCGCGCAGCCAGGCGTCGATTTCCTGCAAGAGCTTTGCCTTGGCCTCGAAGGAGGGCGAGGGGATCGGGTTCTCTTCGCCATAGAGATGGCGGTTGGTGCGGGCCGGTGCGGCGGCAAGCGTGCCGGAATAACCGCCCTTGACGGTTGAAACGGCATCGGCCGCGCGCAGCAGCGACGCTTCGGAGAGGTCGCTGGAATGCGCATAGCCGCTGGCTTCGCCGGCAACCGCACGCAGGCCAAACCCCTGGTCGGTGTTGAAGTTGGCGGTCTTCAGGCGGCCATTGTCGAACATCAGCGCTTCGCTCTCGCTGTATTCGAGGAACAGTTCGCCGTCATCGGCGCCGTTGATGGTATCGGCGACGATCCGCTTGATGCGATCGTCTGAAATGTCGAATTGGCCGATCAGGCTGTTCATGGCGCATCCGTTCACAGGAGGAATGGGTCTTTGCCACGATGTAGGCGCGAAGGCACGCCGAGACAATCGCTCTGCCGCATTGTAACGACAAAAGCGGTTTGCCAGCAGCCCGTCGAAGTCACTTCTGGTTGAAGCCGGTGATGTCGCCGGGCTTTCAGGGGAGGGCGGCGAAGCCGTCGGCAAAGCCCTTGAGGTCGACCGGGATGCCGATACCTTCTTCCGGGGTCTGGAAAACGATGAAGGTGGCCGACGTGCCGGTCTTCAGCGTGTCGAGAAGCGGCTTTTCGAGGATCACCTCGGCATAGCAGCCGTCCTGGAAGCAGCGCACGAAATAGGCGCGGCCGATATCCTTGCCGTCGACATTGAGGCCGAGCCCGTTGGGCAAAAGCACGCCGAGCGGCGCCAGCACGCGCAGGATCTCCGCCTTGTTGTCGGCGGTGCGCAGCACCACGACCGACAGTCCCATCTCCGGACGGTCCTCGGCGACGACGTTCTGCATCATCACGCATTGTTCCGAGGTGGCACCGGCCGGCGTGTCGCAGATGATCGACCATGCGCCATGTGTCGAGCGCACGGTGCCGCTCGGCTGCGCGGCGTTCGCCGTGCCGGACACGATCGCGGACAAGCCGATGCCAGACAGGGCGGCGAAAAAGATGACCTTCGCCCAGTTTCTCGAAAACCGAGAGTTTCTCGAAAGCCAGTAATTCATGACGGCTCCATTGCGAATCACGGCACTTTAAGCCGCGCCAAAGCCAAGTAAAGGACGAGACCGCACCAGGTCTGCCCCGAAAAAGCCAATTGGGCGCTTTTCCCTGCCAATTTCGCCCGAATTGCGACGTTCGGCACCTGCGGCCCGCGGGAATGCTGCTGCGGGCTCACTGTAGGCGATTCGGTGCTGCCGCGGCTGCCTCCAAAGGCATATCCGGGCTTGCGCGCAAAAATGCCGCACGGTTTCGTCCGCTCCTTTCTTGCGGAGGGAAAAAGAGTATGGTTTGAACCAGCTTGAAACTGTCGGGATTCCCGTCCCGGCATTGTTCGTTATTCTCGTGGGTACCGCAGCGAGGAACTGGGAGACGATGAGGGCGATGAGAAATTTCCTGGCAAACGCCAAGGTTCCAGCAAGTGCCAAGTTTCTAAGTGCTTGTGCCGCTGTCACGTTTTTCGCCGGCGCATCCGCCCATGCCGACCAGCCCAAGAACTGGGAGACAACCTTCCAGGCGCCGGCGACCGACATGATGCGGCAGATCGAGTGGTTCGGGAACTACACGATGTGGTTCATCGTTCCGATCACCATCCTGGTGCTGCTTCTCCTCGCTTATTGCATCGTCAGATTCCGTGCGAGCGCGAACCCGGTTCCGTCCAAGACCAGCCACAATACGCTGATCGAGGTGATCTGGACTGTCGGTCCGGTCGTCATCCTGCTTTGCCTGGCAATTCCCTCGTTCCAGCTGCTGACCGCGCAATACACGCCGCCGGAAGAAGCGAAGCTGACCGTCAAGGCGACCGGTAACCAGTGGAACTGGGACTACGAGTACCAGACCGAAAACACGCTCTCCTTCAATTCCGCGATCCTTCAGGACACCGACCGCGCCGCCGCCGGCAAGGAGGACCGCAAGGTTTATCCGCGCCTGCTCGCGGTCGACAATGAACTGGTGGTGCCGGTCAACACCATGACCCGCGTGCTCGTCACCGCGACCGACGTGATCCACTCCTTTGCCATGCCGTCGTTCGGCATCAAGATCGATGCCATTCCGGGCCGCACCAACGAGACCTGGTTCAAGGCGGAGAAGGAAGGTATTTTTTACGGCCAGTGCTCGCAGCTCTGCGGCAAGGACCATGCCTTCATGCCGATCGCCATCCGCGTCGTCTCCGATGCGCAGTTCAAGACCTGGCTGGCGGCAGCCAAGACCGATCTGCCCGGCGCCAACAAGACGCTGATGGCCGAGGTCGACGGCCAGAACAAGGTAGCGTCCGCCGGCAACTGATGCCGCGGGTTAGCAAGATTTAGGGAACGGAGCGGAACATGGCAGACGCTGCAGCTCACGACGGGCACGACCACAAGCCTTATCACGGCTGGGTCCGCTGGGTTTATTCGACCAACCACAAGGACATCGGCACGCTCTACCTGATCTTCGCGATCATGGCCGGCATCATCGGCGGTGCCTTGTCTGTCGCCATCCGCATGGAGTTGCAGGAGCCTGGCATCCAGATATTCAGCGGCCTGGCGCAGATGGTCTATGGCATGAACGGTGACGCCGCGATCGACGGCGGCAAGAGCATGTACAATGCCTTCGCCACCGCGCACGCCCTGATCATGATCTTCTTCATGGTCATGCCGGCGCTGATCGGCGGTTTCGCCAACTGGATGGTTCCGATCATGATCGGCGCGCCCGACATGGCGTTCCCGCGCATGAACAACATCTCCTTCTGGCTGCTGCCGCCGGCCTTCATCCTGCTGCTCACCTCGATGTTCGTGCCGAGCGCGCCGGGCGCCTTTGGCGTCGGTGGCGGCTGGACGCTCTATCCGCCGCTTTCGACCTCGGGCCAGCCCGGGCCGGCCATGGATCTGGCGATCCTGTCGATCCACATTGCCGGTGCGTCGTCGATCCTCGGCGCCATCAACTTCATCACCACCATCTTCAACATGCGCGCGCCTGGCATGACGCTGCACAAGATGCCGCTGTTTGCCTGGTCGGTGCTGATCACCGCCTTCCTGCTCCTGCTGTCGTTGCCGGTCCTGGCCGGCGGCATCACCATGCTGCTCACCGACCGCAATTTCGGTACCACCTTCTTTGCGCCCGACGGCGGCGGCGACCCGATCCTGTTCCAGCACCTGTTCTGGTTCTTCGGTCACCCTGAAGTGTACATCCTGATCCTGCCGGGCTTCGGCATCATCAGTCACGTCATCTCGACCTTCTCGAGGAAGCCGGTGTTCGGCTATCTCGGTATGGCCTATGCCATGGTGGCGATCGGCGCCGTCGGCTTCATCGTGTGGGCGCACCACATGTACACGACCGGCCTGTCGCTCGACACGCAGCGCTATTTCGTCTTCGCCACCATGGTCATCGCGGTGCCGACAGGCGTGAAGATCTTCTCCTGGATCGCGACGATGTGGGGCGGGTCGATTTCGTTCAAGACGCCGATGCTGTGGGCGCTGGGCTTCATCTTCCTGTTCACCATCGGCGGCGTCACCGGCGTCCAGCTGGCCAATGCCGGCCTCGACCGCTCGTTGCATGACACCTATTTCGTCATTGCCCACTTCCACTACGTGCTGTCACTGGGCGCGGTGTTCGCCATCTTCGCCGGCTGGTACTACTGGTTCCCGAAGATGACCGGCTACATGTATTCGCCCGTCATCGCCAACACCCATTTCTGGGTCACCTTCGTCGGCGTGAACCTGATCTTCTTCCCGCAGCACTTCCTCGGTCTCGCCGGCATGCCGCGCCGCACCATCGACTACCCCGATGCGTTCGCCGGCTGGAATTATGTGTCGTCCATCGGCTCGTATATCTCGGCCATCGGCGTCCTGATCTTCCTCTATGGTGTGTTCGAGGCCTTCCAGAAGAAGCGGATCGCCGGCGCCAACCCATGGGGCGAGGGCGCAACGACGCTCGAATGGCAGCTGCCGTCGCCGCCGCCCTTCCACCAGTGGGAACAGCTGCCGAAAATCAAGTAAGGCGGCTGCCCGCTCGAATACGAAACCGCCGGTCCGCCGGCGGCTTTGGGCAACGGGTGATG
>NZ_RZQY01000165.1:0-10084 GCF_003998575.1 Mesorhizobium sp. M7A.F.Ca.CA.001.10.2.1
GTCGAGCGCCGTCAACTCCTCGGCGTGAGCGGCAATGGTATCCGCAGCGGCCGCGATCAGCCTGGCAAGGTTCAACGCCGCCATGTCACCCGCATTTCCGGTTTCTATCTTGCCGGCAGTATCGAAAGAACGATCATTCGACAACTGGAGCATGAATCAGGCCGCTTCGTGCAGTGCGGCGGCGGCCGCGAAGACTTCGGCCACCGCGTGAGCGCCGGGGTCGACCACACCCTGCAATTTGCTGCCGACATAGGCGGACCGTCCGGCCTTAGCTTTGTCCATGGCGGAGGTGGCTTCGGCACCGCGTCGAGCCGCCACAGCCGCTTCGTCCACGCTCTTGGCATCGAGCGCTCTGAGGGCTGGCTCGAGGGCATCGACCATGGTGCGATCCCCCATCCTGGCCCCGCCATAGAAAGTCATTCGGTCGAGGCCGGCAAGCAGCGCCTTGGCTAAGCTCGCGCCGCTCTCCAGAGCTTGCGCTGCGGCGGTGAAGAAGATCGACAGCAGCACGCCGCTGGAGCCGCCCATCGACGCGCTCAGAATGTCACCTATCGCGCCAAGGGTCGCCGCCGGCTCGGCAAGCGGCAGCGCATCAAGCCGCTCGAGAACACTGCGCGCGCCGGTCGCCACCGTCGAGCCGGTGTCGCCGTCGCCTGTCTTGGCGTCGAGCCCGTTCAACGTGGTTTCCAGCGCGATCAGCCGTTCGCAGATGGTGACGAGAAGAGAGCGGGTCCGCGCATCCTGGCTGGGCTTGCGTGCCGCGCTCTGTCCGGCCGCTTTCGCCATCGGCACGACGGCAGGTGAAACAACCGGCTTTGCCGGCATCCAGGCGTGCGGACCGACCGGCGCCTGCAAGGCGGTTTCGCGCGCCGCATCCAGCCGGATCAGCGACAGCGAGAAGCCGTTCATGTTGAGCGCCGTCATCAGCGGGCCCGGGCCGATCGTCAGCTTGATGGTTTTGGCCAGCGGCGATGCAAGCACCGCATTGGCGACGACAGACATTTCGAGCGGCGGCACGGAGCCGAGATTGTTGATCAGCAAGGCGTAGGTGGCCTCGGGATCAAGCCGTGCCGCGAGGCGCTCCACCATGATCGCCACCAGCCTGTCGGCGCTCTGCACCGCAATCCTTTCGACGCCCGGCTCGCCATGAATGCCAAGGCCGAGCTCACCATCATTCTCGCCAAACCTGTCTTCGTGCGGTTGGCCGGGGATCGAGCAGGACGACAGCGACATGCCGAGCGAAACGATATCCTTCGCCGCCGCGCGAGCGGCCGTTGCGACGAATGCCAGATCGTGGCCGGCTTCCGACAAATGACCAGCGATCTTGTGCACGAACAAGGTGCCGGCAACGCCGCGCGGCTGGGTGATATCAGGCAGCGCGATGTCGTCGGCGACGATCACCATCTCGACGCGAAACCCTTCGGCGCGCGCCTTCTCGGCCGCCAGGCCGAAATTGAGGCGGTCGCCGGTGTAGTTCTTGACGATCAGCAGGCAGCCGGCCGGACCGGTGACCGCCCGGATGGCCGCCAGCACGGCTTCGACGCTTGGCGAGGCAAAGATCTCGCCTGAGACCGCCGCCGTCAGCATGCCTTTGCCGACGAAGCCGGCATGGGACGGCTCGTGCCCGGCCCCGCCGCCGGAGACGACACTGACTTTCGTCTTGTCCCAGTCGGCGCGCAGGATGACCTTGATCTCGGGATAGCCGTCGAGGCGCGCGAGATCGCCTGATCCGATGGTCCGTAACAGACCGTCGAGCGCCTCGGTGACGATCGTTTCCCTGCGATTGAAAAAGTGCTTCATCGAATTCGTCCCGTACTGGCAAAGTCAAAACCGGTGCTGAATCACCGAAAACCGCTCACATCAATCGCTGTCCATCGGCGCCGAAATACAGCGGTGACCGGTAGCGGATCACCACTCTGTCGCCCTGCGCCAAATCCGTGTCGGGGTCCGTCAGCGTCACCAGCTTCTTAGGGCCAACCGTCACATGCAAATGGTTCTGGTCACCGAGATGCTCGACCCAGTCGACAACGCCGTCGGCGTGACCATTCGCGGCCTTCGCGATCGTCAGATGCTCGGTGCGCGCGCCGATCGTCTTGGTGCCGGCCGGTGCACCGCCGTCAGGCAGCAGTCCGGTCGGCAGAAGATTGATCGCCGGCTGGCCGAGCCTTGCCGCGACATGCAGGTTTGCCGGCTCTGAATAGATGGTGCGCGGCGAGCCGATCTGCACCAGCACGCCCTCGGTGAGGATGCCGATGCGGTCTGCCATCGTCATCGCCTCGATCTGGTCGTGGGTGACGTAGAGCATAGTGGCGCCGAGCTCGGTCTGGATGCGCTTCAGCTCGAGCCTGAGATCGCCGCGCAGCTTGGCGTCGAGCGATGATAGCGGCTCGTCCATCAGATAGATCGAGGGCTTGCGCACCAGCGCGCGGCCGATGGCGACGCGCTGCATTTCGCCGCCCGAAAGTTTGGTCGAGCGGTTGGCGAGCTTGTGATGGATGCGCACCATCTTCGCCACCTCCTCGACCCGGCGGCGGATCTGGTCCTCCGGCATTTTCCGCGCCGGCGAGCGCAGCGGGAAGGCGAGGTTGTCGAATACCGACAGATGCGGATAGAGCGAATATTGCTGGAAGACGAAGGCCGTGTCGCGCTCAGCCGGCGACAGTGTCGTGGCATTGTGTCCGCCGATCTCGATCGTGCCGGAATCCGGCCGTTCCAGCCCGGCGATCAGCCGCAGCGTCGTTGTCTTGCCGGCCCCGGTCGGCCCGAGCAGCACGACGAATTCACCATCTGCTATGTGCAGGTCGAGGCCGTCGACGGCGACATGGTCGCCGAAACTCTTGGTCACGTTCTTGATGTGCACCTCAGCCATGCTGGGCCCTCCGCTCCGAGGCGACATCGTGGATCGCGGTTCTCACCGCGCGGCCCGATCCCTTCTCGAACAGCGACAGGCGCGCGCTGCTCAGCGTCAGGCCGACATGGTCGCCGGTGGAGAGCCGGATTTCGGCCGGCACGCGTGCCTTGATGATACCGTCCGCCGTTTCGACCGCGACGATCTGCGTGGTGCCGAGATATTCGGTGCCATAGATGGCGCCGCGCAGCTTGGAGGCGTCGTCGAAGCGTATGTGCTCCGGGCGGATGCCAAGGGCCATGTCGCTGGGTGCGATGTCCTCTCGTACCTCCGGCACCGCGACCTTCGCACCTTGCACGATGATCTCCCTGGCGCCTTTGGCCAGCCCGCCGCCAAAACCCAGAAAATTCATCGGCGGGGAGCCGATGAAGTCGGCGACGAACATGGTTGCCGGGCGGTCGTAGATTTCGCGTGGGCTTCCGAACTGTTCGATGACGCCATGGTTCATCACCGCGATCTTGTCGGCCATCGACATCGCTTCCATCTGGTCGTGCGTGACATAGACCGTCGTGGCACGGATGCGGTTGTGCAGTTCGCGCAGTTCATGGACCATCAAATCGCGGAATTCGGTGTCGAGCGTGCCGAGCGGCTCATCCATCAGGAAGCACTTCGGCCGCCGCACGATGGCGCGGCCGAGCGCGACCCGCTGGCGGTCACCACCGGCAAGTCCGGAGACGGATTTGTTGAGCAGATGATCGATGCGCAGCAGTTTTGCCGTTTCCTCGACACGGGTGCGGATCTCGGGCGATGGCATGCCTTGCGCCAGCAAGGGGAAGCCGATGTTCTTGCGCACATTCATGTGCGGATAGAGCGCGAACAGCTGGAAGACGAAAGCGATGTCGCGCTCGCGGGCCCGCAGCATGGTGACGTCGTCGCCGCCGAGCAGGATCTGGCCGCCGGTCGGCAATTCGAGCCCCGCGATCATGCGCAACGTCGTCGTCTTGCCGCAGCCCGACGGCCCGAGCATGACGAAGAACTCGCCATCCTCGACGACGAAGTTAGAATCCTGCACGGCGACGAAATCGCCGAAGGCCTTTCTCAGGTGCTGGACGCGGATTTCGGCCATGATTATTCCGGGAACTTGGAGACGATGATGAACATCACGGTGCCGGCGAGCATGGTGATGAAGGAGTAGGTGTAGAGCGACAGCGCGAAGGGCTGGAACAGCATCAGGAAGCCGATGGCGATCAGTGCCGTGGCGATGTTCTCCATCAGCCCGCGCCTGGCCCAGGCCGGCCAGCGCGATTTGCGTTTCTCAGGCTTGGTCATGCTCATTTACGCACCGCGCCGAAGGTGATGCCGCGCAGCAATTGCTTGCGGAGCAGAATGGTGAAGACCAGGATCGGCACCAGGAAGATCGTCGTGCCGGCCGCGACCGCCGGCCAGTCCTGGCCGCCTTCGCCGATGATGGTCGGGATGAAGGGCGGCGCGGTCTGCGCGGTGCCCGAGGTCAGGAGTGCCGCGAACGCGTACTCGTTCCAGGCGAAGATCAGGCAGAAGATCGCGGTCGCTGCAATGCCGGTCGTCGCTTGCGGCAGCACGGTGCGCCAGAAGGCCTGCAGCCGCGTATAGCCGTCGATCATCGCCGCCTCTTCGTACTCGCGCGGGATTTCGTCGATGAAGCCTTTCAGCAGCCACACCGCCAGCGACACGTTGACGGCCGTGTAGAGCAGGATCATGCCGAGCGCGGTGTCCGACAGGCCAAGCTCGCGGTACATCAGGTAGATCGGAATGGCGACGGCGATCGGCGGCATGAAGCGCGTCGACAGGATGAAGAACAAAAGGTCGTCGGCGAGCGGCACCTTGAAGCGCGAGAAGCCATAGGCCGACAGCGTGCCGAGGAACACGGCGCAGAAGGTCGAGCCGAAGGCGATGATCAGCGAATTGACGAAGCGCGGCAGGAAGTTGGACGGGCCGGCGATCACCATGTTGCGCTTGCGCGTGGTCTCGTCGCAGAAGCCTGTCGCCGGCCCCAGCGAGTTGATGTATTCCGGCGTCTGACGGGTCCGCGTCGTGAACAGATTGCAGTAGCCTTCGAGGCTGGGCTGGAACAGGATCTTGGGCGGATAGGCGATCGAATCCGGCGGCGTCTTGAAGCTGGTGGCGAAGATCCACAGCAGCGGCACGATCGAGATCAGTGCGTAAAGCACGATGATCGTGCCGGCGATCCGTTTCGAGTTGCTGCTCGGTGCGACGACCGAATGGGCTGTGGTCAGGCTCATCTCTGCTTCACCTTGTTCAGCGCCTTGACGTAGATGTTGGCGAGGCCGAACACCGCCACGAAAAGAATGATTGCGAAGGCCGAGGAATAGCCGGTGCGCCAGCTCTCGAAAGCCTGCCTTTTCAGCGTGATCGAGGCGACCTCGGTGGTCGAGCCCGGCCCGCCGCCGGTCAACAGATTGACCATGTCGAACATCTTGAAGTTCTCGATGCCGCGAAACAGCACAGCCAGCATGATGAAGGGCAGCGCCATCGGCAGCGTGATCGACCAGAATTGCCGCCAGTTGGAGGCGCGGTCGACCTCGGCCGCCTCGTAGATGTATTCGGGGATGGAGCGCAGGCCCGCGAGGCAGATCAGCATCACGTAGGGTGTCCACATCCAGGTGTCGACGATGATGATCGACCAGGGCGCCAGCGACACGTTGGAGAGCATCTGGATATCGGTCGGCGGGATCCTCGTGACGAAGGATATGGCGTAGGCGAACAGGCCGATCTGCGGCTCGTAGAGGAAGCGCCAGAAATTACCGACCACCGCCGGCGACAGCATCATGGGCACCAGGATCAGCGTCGTCCAGAAGGCGTGGCCGCGGAACTTCCTGTCGATCAGCCAGGCCAGGGTGAAGCCGATCAGCGTCTGCAACAGGATGGTCCAGAACACGAAATGCGCCGTCGTCTGCATGGCGATCCAGATATCCTTGTCGCCGAGGATGCGCTGGTAGTTGGCAAAGCCGAGGTTCTTCACCACCTCGTTCGGGCGGTTGGCGCGGTAGTTGGTGAACGACAGATAGATCGCCCAGAACAGCGGAAAGATGTTGATGGCCAGCAGCAACAGGATCGTCGGCGAGATGAACAGCCAGGCGAGGCCCTTGTCGCTGATGCCCCGGACCTTGCGGGCCAACGGCTCCGGAGTCGCCTGGGCAACGTTCTCCGCGGTCCGATTGAGCATGGTGAGTCCTGCTTCGGTCACTTGGTCGTCTCTGTCATGGAATTTATCTGAACTGCGTCCCGTGCCAAGGGCGGCACGGGACGCATGGGTCGAGCTCGGGAGGAGCCGGGTTACATCTTGCCCCAGTTACATCTTACCGTCGTCCTGGAAGACCTGCGTCCAGTCCTTGACCAGGCCGTCCAGCGCATCCTTGGCCGAACCTTGGCCGGCGACGACATAGTCGTGGAAACGCTTCTGCGAGGCCTGCAGCAGCGGGGCGTAGCTCGGCTCGGCCCAGAAGTCCTTCACGATGGCCATCGAGTCGAGGAAGGTCTGCGCGTAGGGCTGGCTGGCCGGGAAGCCCGGGTCCTTGACCACCGCGTTGAGGCAGGAATAACCGCCGAGCGACCACCATTTGGCCTGCACCTCCTTGTTGGCGAACCACTTGATGTATTTCAGCGCCGATTCCTGCTTGTCGGAATAGGACACCACTGAGATACCCTGGCCGCCGAGCTGGGCGAACTGCTCGCCGTCAGGCCCCTTCGGGTTGACGAAGTAGCCGATCTTGTCGCCGCCGACATTCTCGTCCTTCTGCAGGCCTGGCCATGTGAAGGCGAAGTTCATGTGCATCGCCACCTGGCCGGATTTGAAGGCGTCGACCCCTTCGCCCATATAGCTGTTCGAGGCACCCGGAGGCGTGCAGCAATCATAGAGCGCCTTGTAGAACTCCAGCCCCTTTACCGATTTGTCGGAGTTGACGAAGCCTTCCATTTCGTAGGGCTTTTTGGGGTTTTCGTACTGGAAGCCATAGCTGTAGAGCACGTCCATGGCGCCCATGGTGATGCCTTCCGAGCCGCGCTCGGTGTAGATCGAGGCGCCGTAGACGGTCTTGCCGTCGATCTCACGCTTCTGGAAGAACTCGGCGACCTGCTTCAACTGGTCGAAAGTGGTCGGCGGGCCGAGATCCCAACCGTACTTCTCCTTGAATTCCTTCTGCAGTTCCGGCTTGGAGAACCAGTCCTTGCGATAGGTCCAGCCGACGACGTCGCCCATGGCCGGCAGCGCCCAGTAGTTCGGCGTGTTCTTCGGCCATTCCGAATAGCCGACGACGGTTGCCGGCACGAAATCGTCCATGCTGATCTTCTCCTTGTCGAAGAAGTCGTTCAGCTTGACGTAGTGGCCGTTCTCGGCAGCGCCGCCGATCCACTGGCTGTCGCCGATGATCAGGTCGCACAATTTGCCGTGCGAGTTCAGCTCGTTGAGGAAACGGTCGGCATAGTTGGTCCATGGCACGAACTCGAATTTCATGCCGATGCCGGTTTCCTTGGTAAAATCCTTGGACAGTTCGACAAGCGCGTTGGCCGGGTCCCAGGCGGCCCAGCACAGCGTCAGGTCTTCAGCGTGCGCGACGTTCGAGACGGCTGTCGACGCTGTGATCGCCGAGGTCAGTCCCAACGCCAGTTTCAAGCTCGATTTCATGACTTCCTCCCATTTGCGAAACGCGCCCGGATGACGGTTTCAAAAAGCCCTCAACCCCTCTCCTCAGGGGCCCAAACATGGCTGCGCGGTTATGCTGCGGATGTTTAGTAATTTGTTTAGTGATGCAATTTTTACTAAACAAAGCAAGCGAATTCGTTGCTGCGCCGCAGCATGCTTATCGCGATGTCTGAAAACGTTGGAGAAGCGCGGCTCGCTGGTCGGCTTACCGAAGCTGTTCAGGCCGATTGTGACCAGGACGTGGGGTCGCCTCGGCTTCTCAACCGACCCTTCTGGTGCTCACCATCACCTTCCGGATCGGCGGTGCCGGCGGCAGCAGCATACGGATATCGGCGAACGGGAACGACGGTTCGAAGCGGAAGGCTTCGGCCGAGGAGCCTTGCGCGCCGTTGCACTGGCCGGCGCGAAAGGCGTTCTGTGTCCGCGCGATGTCGACGAAGCGGTCGGGATCCTGCGACTGATGCATTCGGATCGCCTCGGCCTTGACGTCGGCATGGGCGGAAATGTCGACATAGTGCGTCGGCGAAAAACCGGTGCCGCCCATCGTGTCGGCATGCAGCACCGGGACGGCGAAAGACGCCGCGATGCGCACGCCGTCCGACAACGCGCGATGGTCGGCGTGATAGTCGTTGGGCGCATGCGTGATCACCAGATCCGGGCCGGTTTGACCAATCAGTGCTTTCAGAGCTCCGATCAGCGCTGCATCGGCCACCAACTCGCCGTCCGGGAAGTCGAGGAAGCGTGGCATTGCGCCTACCAGCGCAGCCGCGGCCGTTGCTTCATCGCGACGGACACGAGCGAGAACAGCGGGATCACTCGTGCCGCCCCTGGCACCATCCGTGGCCATGGCAAAAGTGAGCTCTGCGCCTTGCGCGGCATAGGCGGCCATCGTACCGAACATGAAGATCTCGATGTCGTCCGGATGGGCACCGAGCGCCAGGATTTTCAAATCACTCTCTCCCCGGAACTGGAACAACGTGACGAACGGAATCCTGCTCGCCCTGATCGCCTACGCAAGCTATTCGGGCAGCGATGCCGTTGTCAAAAGCCTGGGCGGTCAACTCACGATCTTCGAGATCGGCTTTTTCATAACTTTGTTCGCGGGCTTCTTCCTATTCTTCACGCGACCTGCGGGCGAACGCTGGCGCGATTTCTGGCGCACCAAAAGACCATGGGCGGTGCAGGCGCGCGCCTGGGCGGGCATCGCTTCCGGCGTGCTCAGCGTCTACGCCTTCACCACCATTCCTCTGGCCGAGTCCTATGCGCTGATCTTCCTGGCGCCGCTCTGCGTCACCATTCTCTCCACGGTGATCCTCAAGGAGAAGGTCGGCCCCTGGCGCTGGCTGGCGGTGGTCGCCGGTTTTGCCGGCGTCATGCTGGTGGTGCGGCCTGGCTTTCGCGAACTCAATCTCGGCCATCTTGCCGCCTTCGGCGTTGCTTTCCTCGCGGCCACCAGCGTCATCCTGATGCGCTCGCTGGCGCAGCAGGAAAAGCGCACCACCATGCTCGGCGTGCTGGTCGGTTGCGGCCTGCTGTTCAACGGCATCGGTGCCGCCGCCACCGCCTTTACTGTTCCCAGCGGAAAGCAGTTGCTGTGGCTGGCAATGGCCGGTGCCTTCACCGCGGGTGGACAATTCCTGCAGCTGCTGGCCATGAAATACGCGCCCGCCAACCGCGTCGCGCCGACGCATTATTCGCAGATCGCCTGGGCGGTGATCCTCGGCGCGTTGTTCTTCCGGGAATATCCGGACGGGCTGTCGCTGGTTGGCCTGGCGGTCGTTGGCGGCGCCGGCCTTTTGACCATGGTTCGTGAGGAAGCGCGGCTGGGCACCGTGCGCTGGAACCCGTTTTCGCGCACCCGGCTTTAAACCGACTCTGGTTGCGCCTTGGCCGTAACCGCTGATATGCGGGCGCCATGACCACAAAACCCCTGCCGGAGCTTCCTGTATCCGCCGTGCTGCCGGCGCTGACGGAAGCGCTCGGCGATGGCAACAGCGCCGTGCTGGTGGCGCCGCCGGGCGCCGGCAAGACGACGCTGGTGCCGCTGGCGCTGCTTGACGCGCCTTGGCTCGGCGCCGGCAAGATCATCCTGCTTGAACCGCGCCGGCTCGCCGCCCGCGCCGCCGCCCGCCGGATGGCTGAATTGCTTGGTGAGGAACCTGGCGCCACCGTCGGCTATGCCATGCGCATGGAAAACCGCATGTCGGCAAAGACCAGGATCGTGGTCGTCACCGAAGGCGTGCTGGCGCGCATGATCCTCGACGATCCCGAACTGCCCGGTGTTTCGGCTGTCATTTTCGACGAATTCCACGAGCGCTCGCTCGACGGCGATTTTGGTCTCGCTCTGGCGCTCGACGTCCGAGGGGCGCTCAGGCCGGATCTGCGCTTGGCAGTGATGTCGGCGACGCTCGACGGCGCGCGTGTCGCCAAACTCATGTCGGGCGCGCCGGTCGTCGAAAGCGAGGGTCGCGCCTTCCCCGTAGACATCCGGTATGACGAACGCCCCGCCGGCATCGCCATCGAGGACGCGATGG
>NZ_RZQY01000166.1:0-10072 GCF_003998575.1 Mesorhizobium sp. M7A.F.Ca.CA.001.10.2.1
CCGTGCTGGAAAATGCCTTCGCTCATATCGAGGATCGGCTGGCGTTGACCGTTGGAGCCGACAATGAGGCGCTCGGCATGCTCAAGCGCTATTGCAGCTTCCTGGAAGCAGGCCCGGCGCTGGTCTCGCCCGACCTCATCGGCCACGCCACCGAAACGATCGTCGACCTGATCGGCCTTGCGACCGGCGCCAAGGGCGAAGCGGCCGAACTGGCGGGCCTGCGCGGCCTGCGCGCGGCAAGGCTGCAAGCCATACTGCAGAAGATGAGGGATAATTTCGCCGATCCCGCCATTTCGGCGCAGGGCGTTGCCGGGCAATTGCGGCTCTCCGTTCGCTATGTCCATGACCTGCTGCAGGAAACCGGGGTGAGCTTTGCCGAGCGCATTCTCGAACTGCGCTTGCAAAGGGCGCATCGCATGCTCCGCGACAGGCACAATGACCGCATGCGGATCAGCGAGATCGCGCTGCTCAGCGGCTTCTCCGACGTCTCCTATTTCAACCGCTGCTTCCGCCGCCGATTCGGCTCGACACCGGGCAGTGCCAGGTAGTCTCGCCGGCCGCCAACCCCGCTGGATACACGACACGCCAATCGACTGAGGCCGAATGGCCACACCAGCCGGGAAAGCGCTGCGATGCTTTCCCCGACAATTCGGGTGCGGCCCAGCCCAAGACGCAGCCAGCGGACAATGCAACACCGGATTTCTCGACAACAGCTGGATCTCCGCAGCTCATTTATGCGGTGGGGAAGCAACATGGGGCAGCAGACAACAATGAAAACTCTTCTTCTCGCAACGGCCTTCATTCTCGCGCCGCTCGGTGTGGCGTGTGCGGCTGATATCAATGAGGTTTCGCCTGTTGCATCCGGCTACGACTGGTCCGGACTCTATGCCGGCGTCGACATCGGCTACGCGGCCGGAAAATCCAATCTGTTCATCGCCGGCGGCGGACTGGGCGGGGCCACCGATCTCAATGTCTCCACCGATCCGAACGGATTTATCGGCGGTGTCCATATCGGCGCCAATTACCAGATGGAGAACAGCTTCGTGATCGGCGCCGAGGCCGACATTGTGTACAGCAATATAGATGGGCTGACGGCCCTCGACGCCGGCGGCGGCGGTGTCACCACGTTGCTCAAGAGCGAACTCAAATGGTCGGGGTCGGCGCGGCTGCGCGCCGGCTATGCTTTCGATCGGACCTTGCCCTACATCACTGCCGGCGTCGCCGCGGCCAAGTATGAACTGATTGCGGTCAGCGCCGGTGGCCCTGCCGCCGAAGTAACGCTCCACAGCGACAGCCATGTCGGCTGGACCGTTGGAGCCGGCATCGAACACGCCTTTACCGACAAGTGGATCGCGCGGGCCGAATACCGCTACTCCGACTTCGGCAGCCAGGACCTCTCGGTGGCAGCCGGTCTGCCTACGGAAACCCATGTCGACCTCCAGACACAGGATATCCGGGTCGGGCTCAGCTACAAGTTCTGATCCGCTGAAGCTGCTGATCTCCCCCTTGAGGGGGGTGAGGGAGTGGTCCGCGCAGCGGACGGAAAGCCAATCGCTTGGCTTTCCGAACGACGAACGCCTGGAGCGAAAGCGAAGGGCCGGGTCCGGCAGGCCAGAGGGGGCGGTCCGGCTGGGCTCGGCCTGCTGTTGCGGATGACGTTGGCGCTTTACGCGCGGCGACCCCCTCTGTCGTCTCCGTGGCGCTTTGTTCTTGATCTCACGGTTAGTGGCACGCGAATAGGCGTCGAGCGGAGCCGCAGGGTCAGCGCCGGGCGAGGGGGGACGGCACAGACATCGGCGATCCTTGATGCTTGTCCATGAAATCCGCGAAGTCCAGAAGGATGCGGGCGGCGGGGCTCATGAACCGGGCAAGTTCCTTATTGTTTGTCTTGTCGTAGATAGACCCTGCCGAGGAAGGCCGGCTCGCCGGAGCGCCGGCCGCCCAATGAGCCTGCCACCAGCACGACAAGCGTCAGCAAGTACGGCAAAGTCATCATGAGATAGACAGGAACGTCGGCGCCTATGGCTTGTAGTCTAGGCACAAGCGCATCCGCGCTTCCGAAAAGAAGCGCACCCCAGAGAGCTCGAGCCGCGTTCCAGCGCGAAAAGATGACGAGCGCAACGGCAATCCAGCCGCGCGACGCGACCATTCCCTCCACCCAGACATGACTTGTGGCGACTGAGAGATAGGCTCCGGCGAGACCACAAAACAGCCCGGATGCCAGGACAGCCCCGAACTGAACCAGTTGCACGTCGATACCCGCGACATCCGCGGCGGCCGGGTTTTCCCCGACGGACCTCAACCTGAGGCCATGTCGGCTTTTGGAAAGCCACCACCAGAGCGCGCCGACCAGGGTCGGCAGCGCCAGCGTAACCGGGTCCTGCACCGCGAAAATGCGGCCGAATGCCGAACCGCGGTCTATCCCGAAGAGGTCGCCAAGTGTGGAAATGCCAGAAAAGGTCTTCTGCACGTAGGGTCGCCCCACGACCCCGGTGATGCCCAGTCCGATTGCGACGACGGCTAGGCCGGCGAGCGTATGATTGGCGCGCAAGGCGACTGTCGATATTCCAAACAGCAGAGCGAGAGCCATCGCGGCCGCTGAGCCGGCGGCAAGACCAACCCAAGGATCGGCTCCGGAAAGCACCGTCATCGCGCCGGTCATGGCACTGACCGCCATGAGCCCTTCCGCTCCAAGATTGAGAACGCCGGCTCTTTCGCAGATAATGAGGCCGAGGCTCGCCAGCAGCAACGGTGCCGCATAGCTCGGAATGATGGCAATCCAGCCGATCAGAAAATCCATGCAACTGCCCCTTCCTAGTTCTTGGGCCGTTTGAGCGAATAGGAGCTGAAGAACTGCGCCATCAAAATCGACATCAGTACCGCGCCTTGCATCAGCACGATCATCGCTTCGGAGATCGAGTAGAAAACCTTCAGGACATTCCCGGCGGTGAACACCGCGCCGAGCGCGAAAGAGATCACGACCACCCACAATGGCTTCGCGCGGGCCAGGTAGGCGATCACGATCGCGCTGAAGAGATAGCCGTTGCCGACGGACTGGTTGAGGCGGTGCTCCGTCCCCGCCACGATCATCATGCCGGCAACGCCTGAGAGAGCGCCGGAGAGCAGCACGAGCCCCACGGCTATGCTGAGCACCGGCAGGCCCGTGGCGAGCGCGGCCTTGGCGTTGAAACCTACAGCATCCGCGTAGAAGCCGACCCGGCTGTGTTCCATGACGAACCAGATGGACAATGCGATAACGGCGACCAGGAAGATTCCGGCATGCAACTGCCCCCATCCCAGAACGGGAAACCAGCTCGCCTCGGGAAAGGTGGCGGTCACGGGAAAGCTGTTGGAAGGGTCTCTCCAGACCCCGAACAGAAGATGCTGCACGAGCAGAAACGCGACGCTTCCCAGCAGCAGGGTCGAAATAACCTCGTTAACGCCCCACTTGAGTTTCAGAAAAAGCGGAATCGCAATCCAGGCGGCTCCCGCAAGCGCTGCCAGAACGAACATCGTCGGCAACCTCAGCACTTCAGGCCCGCTGCCGTTCAGCGCCACCCAGGTTGACGCGATCGCGCCGAGCCATAGCTGGCCCTCCACGCCGATGTTCCAAAACCGCACGCGCATGGCAACGCCGGAGGCGAGGCCGACTAGCACCAACGGTAAAGCGGCCGTCGCCGTCTGGGAGAGGCCGTCCGAGGTCAGAAAAGTTGCAATCAGGAACTCATCCACAAGAGCGCTTGCCGGCACGCCCGCATGCACGAGCAGCACCGCCGAAACCGTCAGCCCGACCAACAGTCCGCCAACATAACTGAGACTGGTCAACAAGAAGCCGGGATTTTGCCTGCGAACAAGGAAAGCTGTGTCAAGCATGGCCTGCTAAAAGGCCTCCTATCCATTCAGGCGTGACGTCGCCGGTCTGACGGCAGCCGACGATCCTTCCTCTGTTCATGACGGCCACCCGATGGGACAGGGACATGACCTCCTGGAGATCCTCGCTGATCAGAAGGCAGGCCGCGCCGGCTTCCACAGCTCCGCGGATCGCCGATCGGACGAACTCGGCCGCTTTCATGTCCAGCCCGCGAGAAGGGGAATGCGCTATGAGAACCTTCAGGCCGTGATCGAGCTCCCGCGCGAGCAACACTTTCTGCGCGTTTCCTCCCGAGAGCAAAGAGGCCGGCCGTTCCGGCGTCGCGCCGCGGATATCGAACGCATCGATGGCCTCGGCGGCCTTCTCGCGCATCGCCCGCCGGCTCAGGAGAAACGGACCGCCGAAGCTACCGCTGGCGACGGTCGTGAGCGCGAGATTGTCGGCAATGGAAAGCTCCCGGATCAACCCGCTGTCAAAGCGGTCGGAGGGGATGACGCGCAAGCCGGCCTCGCGGCGCTGGTCTGGCTTGGCGGTGGATATGTCCTGGCCATCCAGTACGATCGCGCCGGCACCGGCACGGTCGAGTCCGAGAAGGCAGGCAACGAGTTCCTCCTGCCCGTTTCCACCGACGCCGGCGATGCCAAGGATTTCGCCGACATGCAGCTCGAACCCGAGATCGTTCAGGCTTTGCCCGTGAGCGGTCGCCCGTGCGGAAAGCCTTTCCACGCTCAGACACACATCGCCCGGCCGAGATGACGGCCGGCCCGCAACCGTCAAGGCATCGCCGACCATCAGCCGCGCCACCTCCGCTTCGGTGACGTTCGCAACCCGCGCACCGTCAAGCACGGTCTCGCCGTGCCGCATGATCGTTACCCGGTCGCAGAAAGCGGCAACCTCCCGGAACTTGTGCGTGATCAGAACCACGGCGTGACCTTGCCTCGACAATCGCTGGGCAAAAGAGAGAAGCGTGCGCGCTTCCTCGTCGGTCAGCACCGCCGTCGGTTCGTCCATGACCAGAATTCGGGCGCCCAGAAGCATGACCTTGATGATCTCGGCGCGCTGGCGTTCGGCGATCGAAAGGTTCGCTACCAGCTTGTGCGGATCGACGGGCAGGCCGATCTCGCTCGACTTGGCGGAAACGATCGCCGCCGCATCGCTCAGCGTTTTCACAGCAGCCTTGCGACCGAAGCCGAGGAGAACATTTTCGGCAACCGTAAAACTCTCGACCAGCCGGAAATGCTGATGGACCATGCCGAGACCGGCGGCGGCGGCTTCCAGCGGGCTGCGCAAACTGATCGCTTCGCCGTCGATCGATTGGTCGCCCCCGTCAGCTACATAGACGCCGGCCGCCACGTTCATCAAAGTGGACTTGCCTGCACCGTTCTCACCGACGATGGCATGCACCTCTCCCCATTCGAGACAGAAGGACGCATCGCGGAGCGCGGCTTTGCCGTCAAACGACTTGCCTATGCCGCGCATCAACAGAGCCGCCGGCGTGCCCGGCGGTTGTCGCATGTCTCCTGCCTGCGGAAGCGCCGTCGTCATTACTTCGCCGGCATGGTGCCGATGACACCGTCGACGAAATAGTCCATCGACCAGAGCGCCGCATCGTCGACCTTCCCGCCGGCGTCGACAACGATGGTGCCGTCTTGCTTTTTCAGAGGGCCCTGGAACGGATCAAGCTTGCCGGTGATGATCTCCCGCTTTGCTGCCTCGACCTTTGCCTTGGTCTCCTCGGAAACCGAGGGGCCAAAAGGAGCGAGATCGACCACGCCGGCTTCAAGGCCTTCGAAGGCGCCGTATTCCTCGGGTTTCCAGTTGCCGTCGATGATCTCCTTGATCGTCGGCACAAGATATTTCTCCCAGCGGAAGATGACGGAGGTCTGGATCGTCCGCGGCGCGGCATGCGACATGTCGAGCTGAAAGCCTATCGAAGGAACGCCTGCCTTTTCGGCGGCGTCGAGCGCCGAGGTCGCGCTCAGATTCGTGGCGAGCACGTCGGCCTTCTGGTCGAGAATGGCCTGGGCGATCTGCCCTTCCTTCACCGGGTCCCACCAGGAGTTGGCGAAGACCGCGACCGTTTCGATCGTAGGATCGACCGAATGGGCCCCGAGTGCAAAACTGTTGATATCCCAGTTCACCACGCCGACCGGAAAGCCGGCGAGGATGCCGATCTTCTTCGTCTTCGTCGCCTGTCCTGCCGCGATGCCTGCAAGGTACCAACCCTGGTAAGTGCGGGCATAGAAGCTTTCCATGTTGGCCCCATTCTCCGTGCCCGAAGCACTGAGAAACGCCACATTCGGATAGGCTTTGGCCGCTTCGGCCATTGGGGCGCTGTAGCCATAGGTGGTGCCGATTATGATGTTGAAGCCGCGCTTGACGTAGAGATCGATCGCCGCGCGCAGCTTCGTGGTCTCTTCCGGTATGTTCTCCGTCACCGAGACAGGCACCTGTAGCTGTTCCTCCACGGCCTTGCGGCCGGCCTCGAGGGCTTCGTTCCATCCGCCGTCTTGCGCTGAACTTGCATAGATGAACGCGACCTTGGGCGACCCTTCCAGAGTAAAGGCATATGCGCCGGACGCAGCACAGGATGCGAAAACCGTGGCCGCCGCCGCGAACAGGCGAACTGAGCCGGACGGCATCGTGTTGCGCTCTTTCATTTCGTGGTTCCCCTTGTTTTCTTTGTTTTTCTCAGCCGGAAGCATGCCGCGCCCATGCAGCTTCCCTGCACGGTGACGATTGCCGCCGGAGCGTCTTTTTTGATTTGGCAAAAGCGAATTGGCTCTTGTGCAGTGCATAACAGCCGATTACGTTCGTTCATGCAACAAAAATAATCATGCTCATTTTTTGGGCATTTTGCACAGAAATGTGAACGATCAAATGAACACCGATGCTCTGGCATCATTTGTAAAAATCGCGGAACTGCGGTCATTGTCCGCCGCGGCGAAGTTGTACGGCCTGCCCAAATCCACGCTCAGTCTTCGGCTCAAGCAGCTTGAAGACGATCTGAAGGTCGCTCTGTTCGAGCGCTCCGGCCGTGTCCTGTTGCTCACGGAGGCAGGGCAAACCCTGCTCGGGCACGCGCGGCAGATACTGCAAAGCTGCGATACGGCGCGGGCCGCCGTGACGGAACTGAGCGACGACGTGACCGGAACCTTGCGGATCGGCGCCACGGGGGAGTTCGGCACGGCCTACTACACGCAGATGCTCATGGCGTTCAGAAAGCTCTACCCCAAGGTGGAAATCGAACTCACCTTCTTTTCGCCGCACGTTCTCTACGCGCCGGAGAGCCTCGATATGCTCGACGCCGTGATTTCATGGGACGAAGGTATCGAAGGCGGCGAAACGCTCTCCACCGCAAAATTCGCACTCTTTGCCAGCAAGAGTTATGTCGAGCGTGCCGGGATGCCACGAAAACCCGCCGATTTGGCGGAACACCAGGGCATTGTCTATCGCACCTCGGCGGGCCTGCAGCACTGGCGGCTACAGAAAGGTACCGCGCAGGAAAGTATCTTGCCGCGCAGCAACCTGATCGCCAACGAATACTGGACTATCAAGTACTTCGCCGTTGCGGGCGAGGGCATTGCCTATCTACCGCACTTCTTCACCACGATCGAGTGTGAACGCGGCCACCTCATTCCGTTGCTCGACACATGGGAGTCCGCGGAAAAGCGGGTCAGCATCCGCATATCGCGCCCGCACGCTCCGTCGCGTAAGATGACCGCGTTCATGGATGTCTGCGGCCGCTACTTCTCGCCCGGCTTCGTTTTCACGGGGCCGCGCTACTACGTCGAAACAATTTTCGATGCAAGCCAGCAAGAAAAGGGAACAGAAAAATGAAGGTCCTTGAAACCGGCAACGGCGCGCGTGCAATGAAAGGGGGAGGGCTCGACCCGCAGCGTGTCAGCTTCGACAAGATCCCGATCATTGATCTCGAGCCCATGTTCACAGGCGACGAGGCGGCCAAGCGAAAGCTCGCCCAGGAACTGCGCGAGGCCTGCACGGAAGTCGGCTTCCTCTATATCAAGAACCATCACGTTCCGAAGGATGTCATCGATGCCACGTTTGAGGTGGCGGAGGTGTATTTCGCCGAATCCGACGACGTGAAGATGGAGAATCACGTTTCCAATTCAAAGAATAATCGCGGTTATGCGGCAATATTGGAAGAGAATACGGATCCGACCGCGCGCGGAGACCTGCACGAATCCTATGATATTGCGTTGGATGTGCCAGCCGACGATCCGGACGTGAAGGCCGGCAAAGTACTCTACGGTCCCAACCAGTGGCCAGCGGGCAGGCCGGAGTTCCGAACGGCACTGGAAGCCTACCATGCCGAGATGCTGACGCTGAGTGGCCACCTGCTCCATGCCTTTGCTCTGGCTCTGGGGTTGGAGGAGACATATTTCGACCTGCTGGTCGGCAAGCCGCTCGCAACTTTGCGGGTGCTCCACTATCCACCGCAGTTTGGCGAGATCGATGACCGACAGATCGGCATTGGGGCGCATTCGGACTATGAGTGCTTCACGATCCTGGCCCAGAAGGATGGTATTTCAGCCTTGCAGGTACTGAATGCAACAGGCGAGTGGATTGCGGCCGATCCCGTCCCCGGCTGCTTCGTCGTCAATGTGGGAGATCAGATGGCGCGTTGGACCAATGACCTTTTCGCCTCGACCGTCCACCGCGCGGTGAACCGTTCCGGCAAAGAACGCTATTCGATCCCGTTCTTCTTCGGTCCAAACTATGATGCCGTGATCGAGGTGCTTCCCAGTTGCGTTGATGAGGATCATCCTGCGAAGTACCCCCCGATCACGTCGGGCGAATACGTCAACGGCCGCTTCAAGGCGACATTTGCGCACTATGCCGCGCAAAGCGAGGCCGGCGCCGAAACCGCGGCTTAAGCGGATAATCCCGTCATGCGCGGCCGCTCCTGTGGCCGCGCATCGCGTACCCGCCGTCCGTTGACCGAGATCAATATGATAGCACCCGCGATGGGTAGCGTCGGGTTAACTGGTTAGCCATGGAGTCACCAGAAGAACCCATTTCGGTTTGACGGTGGATGTGGCTAATTTTTCGGCTTTGAGGGCTTCGTGGAGCGCGGTCTTGCCGATTTGGGCTTTGAGCAGCAACGGAGCAGAAAACCTGCATAAGGAAGTCACGGCTCGTCGTCCGGGTCAGCGGTTTTCGGATCGCGTGGCGGGCCTCGGTTTCGGCTATGGCCGCGGCAAGGCACAGCCAGTCGGCGATGCTGAGGGGGTAATGTTTTCAGGGGGCATTTTGCCGGTGCCAAAATGGATGTCGCTCATGGTCTTACCCCTTGATGGTTGCGCGAGTGCTGAAGGTGAAAGTGTGGAGGGAGCACCACCGCCCGAAGCTGCGGCCTGGCCTCCCCACAAGGGGACCCTCAAGGGGGAGATCGGCCACCGCCCTTAAATCAGCTTCTCCAGCGTGATCGGCAAATCCCGCACGCGTTTTCCCGTCGCATGGAACACCGCGTTGGCAATCGCCGGCGCCACGCCGACAATGGCCAGTTCGCCAACGCCCTTGCCGCCGAGCACCGAGGAATGCAGGTCGGGGATGCCGACCGAGATCACCTCGATGTCGGGGATGTCGGCATTGGTCGGCACGAGATAGTCGGCGAGGTTGTCATTGACGATGCGGCCGTGGCGGCGGTCGACGATGCCTTCTTCCAATAGCGCCTGGCCGATGCCCATGATGATGCCGCCCTTCCATTGGCTTTCGGCAAGTTTCGGGTTGTAGAGCCGCCCCGAATCCAGCGCCGACACCACACGCGATACACGCACCGTGCCGAAGTCCTCGTCGACGCGCACCTCGATGAAATGCGCGCACCAGGAGTGGCGGGAATAGTCGCCCTCGGTGTGAGGCAGCGCCATGGCGATGGTGGTGTAGTTCTTGTAGCGCTCCTCTGGCGTCGAGTTTTCCGGCATGGTGTCGCCGGTGGCTTCGATGTGGTCGCGGCCGACGCTTTTGAGCAGTTCGGCGATCGAGACATCGGGGCCGTCGCCGCGCGGCGAAGCGATGCGGCCATTGGCGACGACCAGCGTGTTGGCCTGCAGCGCGTGGAAAGGCGACCGCGGATCGCTGATGGCAAGGCCCACCAACTGGTCGAGCGCTGAGCTCGCGGCCTTGTATACGGCGCCGGTCATGACGCCGGCCAGGCGCGAGCCGCCGGTGACGCCGGCG
>NZ_RZQY01000167.1:0-10065 GCF_003998575.1 Mesorhizobium sp. M7A.F.Ca.CA.001.10.2.1
AGCTTGTAGTAATCGGCAAGGCGCTCGCGCAGGCCATCGAGGCCTTCGGTGATGGTCTCGCCGGGAAACCCGGCCAGCGGCTTGGCGCCGGCGTCGACCTTGATGCCGGGGATGGCGCCGGCCGCCTTGATGATGTCGACCAGCGGCGTGCCGTCGGCGGCCTTCTGGCGGATCGTCTCGTCATAGAGGATGACGCCGGAGATGTAGCGGGTCATCGCTTCCCTGGTGCGGAACATCATCTCGCGGTAGTCGCGGCGGCTGTCGGCTGTCGATTCGACGCCGATGACGTCGAAGCGCTTCTTGATGGTGCCCGAACTTTCGTCGGCGGCCAGCAGGCCCTTGCCATCGGCGACGATCGCGGCGGCAATGTCTTCGAGACGTTCGCTCATTGTTGCTTCTCCTGAAACGGTTGTTCCGCGCTTAACGGAAGTCTACCGCCAAAGGAATGGCATCGGAAAGCTCGAATCGATTGAAAGCCTCGGGCAGCCTTGTTTGCTCTCCGAGTGTTGATCGCCGCGGAGCCTCAGCGCTTCAGCACATCGACACCGGGCAGCGGCTTGCCTTCCATCCATTCCAGGAAAGCGCCGCCGGCGGTCGAGACATAGGTGAAGTCGTCGGCGACACCGGCATGGTTGAGCGCCGCCACCGTATCGCCACCGCCGGCGACCGAGACCAGCTTGCCTTCCTTGGTGCGCGACGCCGCGTGCTTGGCAGCTGCCACCGTCGCATGATCGAAGGGCGCGATCTCGAAGGCGCCGAGCGGGCCGTTCCAGACCAGTGTCGCGGCGCGGTCGATCCATTCGCCGATGGCCGTCACGGTTTTGGCGCCGACATCGAGGATCATGCCGTCGGCCGGCACGTCCGATATGGCGACGGTCTCGCATTCCGCGCCCGCCTTGAACTCCTTGGCGACGACGCCGTCGACCGGCAGGATGATGGCGCAGCCGGCCTCGGCCGCCTCGATCATGATCTGCTTGGCGGTCGCGGCGAGATCATGCTCGCACAGCGATTTGCCGACATTGGTGCCACGCGCGGCAAGAAAGGTGTTGGCCATCCCGCCACCGATGACGAGGGCATCGACCTTCTTCACCAGGTTCATCAACAGATCGATCTTGGTCGAGACTTTGGCGCCGCCGACAATGGCGACGACCGGACGAACCGGTTTTCCCAGGCCCTTCTCCAGCGCCTCAAGCTCGGCTTGCATGGTGCGGCCGGCAAAAGCCGGCAACAGATGCGCCAGCCCCTCCGTCGAAGAATGCGCGCGGTGCGCGGCCGAGAAGGCGTCGTTGACGAAGATATCGCCATTGGCGGCGAGTTTTTCCGTGAAGGCCGGATCGTTCTTCTCCTCGGCCTTGTAGAAGCGGGTGTTTTCGAGCAGCAGCACGTCGCCCTTGTTCATGGCGGCGACAGCGCTTCCGGCCGTGTCGCCGACGCAATCCGAGGCGAAACCGACGGGGCGGCCGAGCACGTCGGCTGTCGCCTTGGCGATCGGTTCCAGCGAGAATTCGGGCGAGGGGCCATCCTTGGGTCGGCCGAAATGGGCGAGCAGGATGACCTTGGCACCCTTGCCTGACAGCTCGGCGATGGTCGGCGCGATGCGTTCGATGCGGGTGGTGTCGGTGACTTTGCCCTCAGTGACAGGCACGTTGAGGTCGACGCGCACCAGCACACGCTTGCCGCTGATGTTGCCGATATCGTCGAGTGTCTTGAAGGCGGCCATGCGGGGTTCCTTTCGCGAAAAACCGGGGGACCATACCCCGCATCGGTGTCGATGCAAGGCTTAGGGCGCGCTCGAACCGAAATTTTGAAGTGGGCACGATCTTGCACCGGCGGGGCGGATGAATGGCAGCGCTCAATAGCGGGTTTGTCAGCTTTCGGTTGCTGCCTTTTCCGGCGCTGGCTCCGGGGCCTGCTTTTCGTCCGCCCGCGCCTCGGCCTCCTGCGTCTCGGTCGGCTTGCGCCAGTTGCGGATGAAGGCGGAAAGACGATCGCCGATTTCGCCGGCGCTGAGGAAGACCGGCACCCGCGCCACCGGCGCGGTCGGCTCGAACGAGAGGCCGAGGCCTATGATCTTGCCCTTGTCGTCGACGTCGCGGACGATCAGTTCTATCGGGCCGAGCAGGACGCGGTCGGCGTATTCGGCATGGCCGCCGAGCCGCGCCGTGACCAGCGCGCCAACGGTGAGCTTTTGCTCCGCTTCGGTCAGGCCTGGCGTATAGGCCGCTTCCAGTTCAGCGGCGGAGCGCGCGGGGTCGACGGCGAAGGCACCGAAGAAATCGGCATCCTCGGGATCGACCACTGCACGGCTCGCGAACAGCTTGTCGAGCAGGCGCGGATAGCGGTCCGGCACGAAAATGTAGACCTGGTCGCCGGCGGCGAGCCGGCCCATGTCCTGGAAGCGCATCGAGCGGCCGTCGCGCAACACCAGCGAGGGTCGCGCCCAGCGTGGGATGCGCTCGCCGCGCGCCACCGGGCTGCCGTGTGCAACGCGATAGGCAAGAAGCTCGTGATGGGCCGAGCCCGGCAGTTCCAGCTCGACCTTGTCCAGCGGTCCGAGCCGTGCCGGCACGATCAGACCGAGGCGGCGCGCCAGCGGTCCGACTGTCCAGCCCTGGATGACCAGCGACACGAGTACGATGATGAAGGCGGTGTTGAAGATGACACGGCCGTTTTCCAGCCCGCCCAGCAGCGGGGTGATGGCGAGCAGGATCGACACCGCGCCGCGCAGGCCGACCCAGGAGACGAAGGCGACCTCGGGGCGCGGCAGACGGAACGGGATCAGGCAGAGCCAGACCGCGATCGGACGGGCGATGAACATCAGGAACAGGCCGAGCAGCACCGCCGGCACCATGATCGCCGGGAACTGCGACGGCGTCGCGAACAGGCCGAGGATGAGGAACATGATGATCTGTGCCAGCCATGACATGCCGTCCTGGAAGCGCTTGAGGATGGTGACGGCGCGGATATCGGAATTGCCCGAGATGAGGCCGGCGATATAGACCGCCAGGAAGCCCGAGCCGCCAATGGCGCCGGCGGCTGCAAACACCATCAGCGACAAGGTCAGCACGAAGATCGGCAGCAGGCCGTGGTCGAGATTGAGCCGGTCGACGAGGCGCACGATGGCGAGGCCGCCGAGCACGCCGACGACAGCGCCAAGGCCCATGTTGAGGAGGAAGCCGAGGAACAGGCTGGTGACCAGGACATTGGTTTCGGGGTTGGCGTGGGCGGCGATGATCTCTACCAGCGTGATGGTCAGGAAGATGGCGATCGGGTCGTTGGTGCCGGATTCCACCTCGAGCGTCGAGCGCACGCGTTCGCGCAGATTGATCTCGCCGGCGCGCAGCAGGAAGAACACGGCCGCCGCATCGGTGGAGGCTACGGCAGCCCCGAGCAGGAAGGATTCCAGCCAGGTGAGATCGAGCAGATAATGGGCGGCGACGCCGAACAGGCCGGTGGTGACAAGCACGCCGAAGGTCGCCAGCGACAAAGCCGGGCCCGCAGCCTGCCGCAAGGCGTTGAGCGGCGTGCCGAAACCGGAATCGAACAGGATGACGGCCAGCGCCAGTGAGCCGGCAAAATAAGCGATGCGGGCGTTGTCGAACTGGATGCCGAGTCCGTCGGTGCCGGTGGCGAGGCCAATGCAGAGAAACAGGAGCAGAAGAGGAGCGCCGAAGCGGAAGGCGATCAGGCTCGAAAACGCGGCGGCGACGACAAGCGCTGTGCCGACCAGCGTGACGAGATAGATCGCATGCTCCATCCTGAAATCAGCCCCTCAAATTCGTCTGTCTCCTGCTTTGCGAGAGAGTGGGGCGAAGACGTGACCAGTGCAAGGCGGCAGGGTGGCTTTTTGGCCTATGCCGCTGATTTTCGGATGTTTTGGCGCGCAGGACACAAATTGGGAAGGCGCAAGCTGCGCTCATGAAAAACGCCCGGGCAAAGCCGGGCGTTCCAAGTCTCGAAAAGAGAGCTTGTGATCAGGCGATGGTCTTGCCGAAGGCGACCGATGTGTCGCCCATGCGGTTGGAGAAACCCCATTCATTGTCGTACCAGGACAGCACCGACACGAAGTTGCCGTCCATCACCTTGGTCTGGTCGAGCGCCATGATCGAGGAGCGCGGATCGTGGTTGAAGTCGATCGACACGTTCGGATGATGGGTGACGCCGAGAATGCCCTTGAGCTTGCCGTTGGAGGCGGCGATCACCGCGTCGTTGATCTCCTGCACCGTGGTCGACCGCTTGGCGATGAACTTGAAGTCGACGACCGAGACGTTCGGGGTCGGCACGCGGATCGAGATGCCGTCGAGCTTGCCCTTGAGGTCGGGCAGCACCAGCCCGATCGCCTTGGCGGCACCCGTCGAGGTCGGGATCTGCGACAGGGCAGCGGCGCGGGCGCGGTAGAGATCCTTGTGCATGGTGTCCAGCGTCGGCTGGTCGCCGGTGTAGGAATGGATCGTCGTCATCATGCCTTTTTCGATGCCGACCGTCTCATGCAGCACGGCTGCCAGCGGCGCCAGGCAGTTGGTGGTGCAGGAGGCATTCGAGATGACGATATGATCCTTGGTCAACTGGTCGTGGTTGATGCCGTAGACGACGGTGAGGTCGGCGCCTTCGGCAGGGGCCGAAACGATGACGCGCTTGGCGCCGGCGGTCAGGTGTGCCGCTGCCTTGTCACGGGCGGTGAAGATGCCGGTGCATTCGAGCGCGATGTCGATGCCGAGTTCCTTCCACGGTAGCTGCGTCGGATCCTTGATCGCGGTGACCTTGAACGTTTCCTTGCCGACGGTGATCTGATCGCCGGAAACCGAGACTTCATGCGGGAAGCGGCCATGCACGCTGTCATAGCGCAACAGATGCGCATTGGTCTCGACCGGGCCGAGGTCGTTGACGGCGACGACGTCGATGTCCTTGCGGCCGGATTCATGGATGGCGCGCAGGATGTTGCGGCCGATGCGGCCAAATCCGTTGATGGCAACTCTGACGGTCATAATTCTCTCCCTGGGAGTTGGAGGGCGGACGAGGGGTCCGCAGTTTCATAGCGGCGGAAGCAGAAAGAATCCAGCCGCAGCGACGTGGATTTAAATCGATTAAGTTGGGTCAGCCCGGCGAAACCGCCTTATCGCGATTTCGCCGAACCTTGAACCTACTTTGTATGCAGGCGGGCTTCCGCCGCCTTGGCCGCGGCTTCGGCGGTAATGCCGAAATGCGGATAGAGTTGCTCGATCGTGCCCGAGGCGCCGAAGCCTGTCATGCCGACGAAGATGCCGTCGGAGCCGATCAGATGATCCCAACCCTGGCGTATGCCGGCCTCGATCGCCATCTTGATCGGCGCGTTGCCGATCGTTTTCTTGCGGTAGTCGTCGCTCTGCTGGTCGAACAGTTCGAAGCAGGGCACCGAGACGACGCGGGTGGGATGGCCGTGCTTTTCCAGCAGGTCGCGCGCGCCGAGCGCGATCTCGACCTCGGAGCCGGTGGCGAAGATCGTCACCGCCGCTTCACTGCTGGCGGCAGCCAGCTCATAGGCACCCTGGCTGCTCAGGTTCCTGGCAACGAATTCGTCGCGTACCGTCGGCAGGTTCTGGCGTGTCAGCGCCAACGTCGACGGCGTCTTTTCCGACTCAAGGGCGATCTGCCAGCATTCGGCGGTTTCGACGGCGTCGGCCGGGCGGAAGACATTGTGGTTGGGAATGGCGCGCAATGCGGCCAGATGCTCGACCGGCTGGTGGGTCGGGCCGTCTTCGCCCAGACCGATGGAATCATGGGTCATGACGAAGATCGAGCGGATGCCCATCAGCGATGCCAGCCGCATCGACGGCCGGGCATAGTCGGAAAAGCACATGAAGGTGCCGCCATAGGCGATGAGGCCGCCATGCAGCGTCAGGCCGTTGATCGCAGCCGCCATGCCGTGCTCCCGGATGCCGTAGTGGACATAGCGCTGGCCATAGTCGTCCGAGGTGATGTTCTTGGTCTGGCTGGTCTTGGTGTTGTTGGAGCCGGTCAGGTCGGCGGAGCCGCCGATGGTCTCGGGCAAGGCGCCGTTGATGACTTCCAGCGCCATCTCGGACGATTTGCGGGTGGCGACCTTCGGCTTGTCGGCCGACAGCTTCTTCTTGTAATCGGCAATGACCGCGTCGAAATTGGACGGCAGCTTGCCGCTGATGCGGCGCTCGAACTCAGCCTTCAGCTTGGCATCGGCCTTGGCCAGGCGGCCTTCCCAGTCTGTACGCGCCTTGACGCCGGCCTTGCCGGCGGTGCGCCAGGCGTCGAGGATGTCGGCCGGAATCTCGAAGGGCGGCGAATCCCAATTGAAGAACTTGCGCGCGCCGGCGATCTCGTCGGCGCCCAGAGGGGAGCCGTGCGCCTTGTTGGTGCCGGCCTTGGTCGGCGCGCCGAAGCCGATGGTCGTCTTGCAGGCGATCATGGTCGGCTTGTCGGAATGGCGGGCGGCTTCGATGGCATAGGCGATGGCTTCCGGATCGGTGCCGTCGATGTGGCTGGCATTCCAGCCGGAGGCCTGGAAGCGGGCCACCTGATCGGTGTTGTCGGACAGCGAGACCGGACCGTCGATCGAGATGTCGTTGTTGTCCCAGAAGACGATCAGCTTGTTGAGCTTGAGATGGCCGGCAAGCGCGATGGCTTCCTGGGAAACACCTTCCATCAGGCAGCCGTCGCCGGCCAGGACATAGGTGTAATGATCGACGAGATCGTTACCGAAGGCTGCGTTCATGATGCGCTCGCCGAGCGCGAAGCCGACCGAATTGGCGAGACCCTGGCCGAGCGGCCCCGTCGTCGTCTCTATGCCAGCGGCATGGCCGTATTCGGGATGGCCGGCGGTCTTCGAGCCCAACTGACGGAAGTGCTTGATCTGGTCGAGGGTCATGTCTTCGTAGCCGGTCAGATGCAGCAGCGAATAGAGCAGCATCGAGCCATGGCCGGCCGACAGGATGAAACGGTCGCGGTCGGCCCAGTGCGGGGCCTTGGGATCATATTTCAGGAAGCGCGTGAACAGCACCGTGGCGATATCGGCGCAGCCCATTGGCAGGCCTGGATGGCCGGAATTTGCCTTCTCGACGGCGTCCATGGAGAGAAAGCGGATCGCATTGGCCATCCGGTCATGTTGTTCACGCGACGTCATGGTTCCTCCAGAAGTGGGGGTTTGGGGGCTTGGGAGAGCCCTTGAAAAGGGTGCGCGACACATAGCAGGCGCGGGCTTTTAGTCAACAAATCGGGTGCACATTTGCCGGTCTTGTGATGCCGGCGGCGGACCTACATTAGCGTTAGCGGGGGACAGTCGCGAGAGCTTTGTTGACGTTGCCTTCACCCGGTGCCTAATGTTTCAGGGATAACGCGTTCTGAACGTGAACGATTCGGTGATGGGCAGGGCACAGGACGAAGGCCATGACCGGGGAAGCCACACTCAAGGAAGTCATCGCGAGGCTGGGCAAGGCCATCGAGGGGCTGGAAAACGCCGTCGCGGCCAAGCTCGGGCATGAACGCGACTACTCCGAAGCCGAGGCCGAGGTGCAGCGGATGAATGCCGATCGCTCGCGGCTGGCGCAGGAACTCGATAATTCCGAAGCGCGCGCCGAACGGCTGGAAGATGCCAACAAGGAAGTCTCGCGACGTTTGGTGACTGCCATGGAAACCATCCGCGCCGTGTTGGACAGATAGGAGCTGGCCCGATGGCACAGGTCACGGTTTCAATCGACGGCAAGCAGTATCGCATGGCCTGCGACGAGGGCCAGGAAGAGCATCTGATCGACCTTGCCGAACGCTTCGACCGCTATGTTTCACACCTGAAGGACTCGTTCGGCGAGATCGGCGATCAGCGGCTGACCGTTATGGCCGGCATCATGGTGATGGATGAACTCTCGGAGTTGCAGAAACGCGTCAAGGGCATGGAAAGCGAAGTGCTGACCTTGCGCAAGACCCGCGACGAGGCTCTGACCAAGGCCGACAAGAGCGATAGCGTGCTCACCAATGCGCTCGGCGCGCTGGCACAGCGCATGGAAGACCTGACTGTGACGCTGGCGGTCAACAAGAGCTGAGACAGAACCTTTCCTGTCCAGCCCCAGGCTCTCATCCGCGCGCCGCGCATTCGGCAGCATAAAAATGCTCGCCTCCCGCCGACAAGAGTTTCATATTATCTTGCAGCCACGATTTTTGCGCTAAGATGCAACGATGCCGGGCGGGACAGCTTGATGGTGGCGTGGGTTGCCGCGTGCCGTTCCTCGCTGCCGACGGTTCCGTTTACAGGGGAGATGTACCATGAGCCTTCGTATCAACGACATTGCGCCGGATTTTACCGCCGAGACCACGCAAGGGACGATCAAATTCCATGACTGGATCGGCGACGGTTGGGCGATCCTGTTCAGTCACCCGAAGAATTTCACGCCGGTCTGCACGACCGAGCTTGGCACGATGGCGGGGCTCGAAGGCGAGTTCAAGAAGCGCAACGTCAAGATCATCGGCATTTCGGTCGATCCGGTCGAAAGTCACGGCAAGTGGCAGGACGACATCAAGACGGCGACCGGTCATTCGGTGAACTATCCGCTGATCGGCGACAAGGACCTCAAGGTCGCCAAGCTCTACGACATGCTGCCGGGCGGTGCCGGCGAGACGTCGGAGGGCCGCACGCCCGCCGACAACGCCACAGTGCGCTCGGTCTACGTCATCGGACCGGACAAGAAGATCAAACTGGTGCTGACCTACCCGATGACCACGGGGCGCAATTTCGATGAGATCCTGCGCGCGGTCGATTCCATGCAGCTCACCGCCAAGCATCAAGTGGCGACGCCGGCGAACTGGAAGCAGGGCGAGGACGTGATCATCACCGCGGCCGTTTCCAACGAGGATGCAATCAAACGCTTCGGCGCTTATGAGACCATCCTGCCGTATCTGCGGAAGACCAAGCAGCCGTCGGCCTGACCGCTCGGAACAGTTTTTGGCTTTCCTGTCGCCGCGAGCGAAAGGATACTTGACTGGCTCACCCGAGCGGACAACCATGCTCCTCTCGGGTGTCGTCAGAGAAAATCATTCCTGGCGACCGAGAGTTGGGGAAGCCGGAATTGGACGTAGCTTTGGCCAGGCCGCAGGTCAGCGGCTTCTATGACAAGCCGACCGGCGCCATCCAGTATGTCGTCGCCGACCAGGCGACGAAGCGATGCGCCATCATCGATCCGATCCTTGATTTCGACGAGAAATCCGGTGCTACGGCAACGACGAATGCCGATGTCATGCTCGACTTCGTCAGCGAGCAGGGACTGAGCGTCGAATGGATCCTCGACACCCATCCGCATGCCGACCATTTCTCGGCGGCGCATTACTTGAGAGAGAAGACCGGCGCGCCGACGGCGATCGGCGACAGGGTCATCGAGGTCCAGAAACTGTGGAAAGCGATCTACAACTGGCCGGATTTTCCCGCCGACGGTTCGCAGTGGGACAGGCTGTTTAGAGAAGGCGAAACCTTCCAAGTGGGTACCCTTCCGGTCAAGGTGCTGTTCTCGCCCGGACACACGCTGGCCTCCATCACCTATGTGATCGGCGATGCCGCCTTCATCCACGACACGCTGTTCATGCCCGACAGCGGCACGGCGAGGACGGACTTTCCCGGCGGCAGTGCCGCGCGGCTCTGGCGCTCGATCCAGGACATATTGGCGTTGCCGGACGAGACGCGGGTGTTCGTCGGCCATGACTATCAGGCCGGCGGCCGCGAACCTTTGTGGGAAAGCACGGTCGCCATACAGAAGGCTACCAACATCCATCTTGCCGCCGCCTGCAGCGAGGCCGAGTTCGTCGCCCTGCGCGAGGCGCGCGACAGGACGCTGCCGATGCCGCGGCTGATCCTGCATGCGCTGCAGGTCAACATGAATGGCGGGAGGCTGCCCGAACCCGAAGCCAATGGCCGGCGGTACCTGAAGTTTCCGCTGGACGGGCTTTGAGGGGCCGTTGGTGAAGCTGCCAATCTCGACCCTTGCGGGGGAGATTGGCTGTCGCCCCCGTTCGCCAACTCCCAATCAGCCACAAAAAAGGCGGCGCCAGGTTTCCTGGCGCCGCCTTGATTTTTTG
>NZ_RZQY01000168.1:0-9947 GCF_003998575.1 Mesorhizobium sp. M7A.F.Ca.CA.001.10.2.1
ACCGCTGCAGTCTGGCGGGGCGCCGCCGGACTTCCTGTCCTGGTCGCATGGCGAGGGCTTTATCCGATTTTTCGAGGAGCGCTGCCGCAGGCAGGGCATCTACATCCTTGACGAACCCGAGAGCGCACTGTCGCCGACGCGACAGATCGAGCTGCTCAAGATGCTGCGGCGCATGGACCAGTCGGGCACCGCGCAAGTGATCATGGCGACGCATTCGCCGCTGCTGATGGCTTGTCCCGGCGCGCGGCTGTTCCGCATCAGCCGCTTCGGGCTCGACCCGACCGATTTCAGCGATACCGATCATTTTCGCATGATGCGCGACTTCTGTACCGATCCGCAGGCGTTCATGGAGGAAGCGCTGCGGGAGGATGACGCGTGAGCGCCGGCGACGATGATCTCAACTGGCGCGTCGAGCAGGCATGCCGCGAAGGCTGGCCGGCGGCGACCGGGGCGATCTTTGATGGCTGGCTCCTGCGGCGCTCCGGCGGACGGATCCGGCGCACCAATTCGGCCAATCCCTTGCGCGGCCAGCGTGGCGCGCCGGATGCTGTCATCGGCGCCGCCGAGTCCTTCTACATCGGCCACGGCCAGACGCCCTTGTTTCGGGTTCCCGACATCGCCGGCGAGCTCGAAGCCATACTCGACCATCGCGGATACCAGCCGGAAGGCGGCACGATCCATCTCCATGCCGGGATCGGCGACCTGGCTGAAGTCCGCGATGAGCAGGTCACCGTTTCGAAAGTGCCGGGCGAGGACTGGCTCGCGGCGCGGTTCCGCATGGGGACCTTTGACGACGCCGAGTGCCGCATCTTTCGCGAGATGACCGGGCTGATCGTCGGCGACCGGGCGTTCGTATCCTGTGAACGCGACAGCGAAATTGCCGCCTTGGCCTATGGCGTCATCCGCAATGGCCTGCTTGTGGTGGAATCGGTTGAAACCGATGGCCGTTTCAGGCAGCAAGGTCTGGGCCGCAAGACTGTCGGCGGCCTCATCGGCTGGGCGCGGCGGGCAGGGGTTCACGCCGCATGCTTGCAGGTGGTGGTCGACAACACGCCGGCTCGCGCTCTCTATGCCTCGCTTGGGTTCAGCCGTGAACTTTACCGATACCACTACCGCAGGAAGCCGCATGAACCACGATAGCTACGACAACACCTACATCGCCGGCATCCTCAATTCGGTGAAGACCATCGCCATGGTCGGCGCGTCCGCCAACGATGTGCGGCCAAGCTATTTCGTGCTGAAATATCTGCTGGCCAAGGGATTTTCGGTGTTTCCGATCAATCCTGGCCAGGCCGGCAAGGAGATCCTCGGCCGGATGACCTATGCGAGGCTCGCCGATATTCCCGAGCCGATCGACATGGTCGATGTCTTTCGCGCGCCGGCGGCGGTGCCCGGCATCGTCGACGAGGCGTTGCGGCTCGATCCCTTGCCGAAAGTCATCTGGATGCAGCTTGGCGTTCGCCATGACGAGGCCGCCGCGCGCGCCGAGGCCGCCGGCATCAAGGTGGTGATGAACCGCTGCCCCAAGATCGAATACGGCAAGCTGTCCGGCGAGATCGGCTGGACCGGCGTCAATTCCGGTGTGCTGTCGTCGAAGAAGCCGCTGATGCGGTCGGGATTCCAGAGTTTTGGCGTGCGCCAGAAGTAGGACACGTCGCTAAAAGTGCGCGGCGGTTTTGGGATAACGACGTGCACCAAAAGCAAGGCCTGATGCGCAATGCGCCTTGGGCGCAAAATTATTCCTTAGACCAGTGCATTTTCTCGGGCCTCGGCCGCAGATCGTTCGCCGAAGGGCATTTTCTTCTTTGCATTCGCGCTCATGCTTCGCCAAGAATGCCCGGCGATTTCAAGAGTTTCAAAAGGGAGGTTTTCAGTGACCCGCACGCCAGGTTTCAACACGCTCGCCGTCCATGCCGGTGCCAAGCCCGATCCGGCGACCGGCGCGCGTGCCACGCCGATCTACCAGACGACCTCCTTCGTCTTCGACGATGCCGACCATGCCGCGTCGCTGTTCGGGCTGAAGGCCTTCGGCAACATCTACACCCGCATCATGAATCCGACGCAGGCGGTGCTGGAAGAGCGCATGGCGGCCCTCGAAGGTGGCACGGCGGCACTCGCGGTCGCTTCCGGCCACGCCGCGCAGGTGATCGTGTTCCACAATCTGATGCAGCCGGGCGACAATTTCGTTGCCGCCAACAAGCTTTATGGCGGTTCGATCAACCAGTTCGGCCATGCCTTCAAGAATTATGGCTGGGAGGTGCGCTGGGCCGACACCAACGACATCTCGACCTTCGAGAGCCAGATCGACGACAGGACCAAGGCGATCTTCATCGAGAGCCTGGCCAATCCGGGCGGCACCTTCGTCGATATCGAGAAGATCGGCGACATCGCGCGCAAGCATGGCCTGCCGCTGATCGTCGACAACACGCTGGCTTCGCCCTACCTGATCCGGCCGATCGAGCATGGCGCCGACATAGTCGTCCATTCGCTGACCAAGTTCATCGGTGGCCACGGCAATTCGATCGGTGGCGCCATCGTCGACGGCGGCACCTTCGACTGGTCGAAGTCGGGCAAATACCCGATGCTGTCGGAACCGCGCCCCGAATATGGCGGTCTTGTCCTGCACGAAACCTTCGGCAATTTCGCTTTCGCCATTGCCGCGCGCGTGCTCGGCCTGCGCGATCTCGGTCCGGCGATCTCGCCCTTCAACGCCTTCCTCATCTTGACCGGCCTGGAGACCTTGCCGCTTCGCATGCAGCGCCACTGCGACAACGCCGTGACGGTCGCCGCCTGGCTGTCCAACCACCCCAAGGTCGCGTCGGTGAACTATCCAGGCCTGCCGACCGATAAGAACAATGCGCTGCAGAAGAAATACTCGCCGCAGGGCGCCGGTGCCGTGTTCACCTTCGCTCTCAAGGGCGGCTATGACGCCGGCGTGAAATTTGTCGAGGCGCTCGAGCTGTTCTCGCACCTGGCCAATGTCGGCGACACCAAGTCGCTGGTCATCCACCCGGCCTCGACCACGCACCGCCAGCTTTCCGACGAGCAGAAGGTCAAGGCCGGCGCAGGACCGGACACGGTGCGGCTTTCGATTGGCATCGAGGACGTCAACGACATCGTCGCCGACCTCGAACAGGCGCTAGCCAAGGTCTGACCGATCATGAGCGAGTCAAAATTTCTTGCCATCGGCGTCGACACTGTCGACGCCGAACAGGGCGCGCCGACGCCGGATCGGCTGATCTCGGGCGATCCCAAATTCCTCACCTGGAATGTCGAGGAGCGCGACGGCGGCCTTTACGCCGGCATCTGGGAATCGACCCCGGGCAAATGGCGCATCGTCTATGACGAATGGGAGTTCTGCCACATCCTGTCCGGCGTTTCGGTGATCGCGGAAGACGGCGGGCAGGCGCGTACCGTCAAGGCCGGCGACAGCTTCGTGCTCAGGCCCGGCTTCAAAGGCAGCTGGGAAGTGCTTGAAACGACTCGCAAGGAGTATGTGATCAAGCTGTAGACCGTGATCCCGAAAAGTGGAGGCCGGTTTTCGGGTAAAGATCATGGTCGAACAACAAAAGATGCACGGATCAGACGATGCGGTCGATATCGCTGTCCGAGAATCCGTATCGCGCCATCATCCGTCGGTGCCAGTCGCTGCCCACCAATTCATCGAGGCAAGCATCGATGCGCCGGAGCAGGGCTGAATTGCCTTTGGCGATCGCGAAGGCACCGGCCGACGGCTGCTTTTCAATCGGGGGAACCTCGACAAGCCCAAGCGGCATATCGGGCCGCCGGGTCAGATAGCCTCGGTGCGCCATCGCAACGCTGGCGTAGGCGTGCACCGCGCCGCTGGCCACTGCGTCCGCCGCATCCGCCTGCGTTGCAAACGTCCTGACCTGCTCGGGCGCGATTCCGTTGTGCAACGCCGTAAGATGCTGAACCTGATCGGTTATGACACCAATCAACGCTGTCCGGTCCTCGGCAATGGATTGGTAGCCGCGAAAGCCACGCGGATTGTGTTTCGCGACCAGCAACCCGTCCTGCAGCGCCCAGATCGGCCGTGTGAAGTCGACAAGCTGCCTGCGCTCTTCGGAGACGAACAGGCCGGTCGTCATGGTCCAACGACCCTCGACCAATCCCGGCAGCAGTTCAGCGAATTCGGCTTCGATCGGCTTAAAGCTCGCCAATCCGAGCATGTCACCGAGCCTGCGCGCAAGCTCGACGTCACAGCCTGAGACCTCGCCCGATGCACCTGCAAAGCAGAATGGCGGCTCTTCCAGGAAGGCGAATTTCAACTCAGTCAGATCAGGCAAACCGGCGCCACCTATTCCCCGGGCACAGTCTGAGGCAGCCCCGGCTTGTGGCCGTCAAAAGCCGACGGCGAGCGTTTCCAGCCCATGGAAATGGTAAGTGTCCCGAAAGCGCGCCTCTTCGGCAAGATGCAGCTTCGGATGCCGTTCGAACAGGGTTTTCAGCGACACCTGCAATTCGAGCCGGGCGAGCGGCGCGCCGATGCAGAAATGGATACCGGCGCCGAAGGACACGTTCTTCTGGTCGGCACGGTCGGGCCGGAAGGCGAGGGGATCGGCGAAGGCGCGTGGGTCATGATTGGCCATGCCCAGCAGCAGCCCGATCGTCTCGCCCGGCTGCACGACGATGCCGGGCGCGACCTCGATCTCCTGATAGGCATAGCGCGCGAACATGTGCAGCGGCGCGTCGAAGCGCAGGCATTCCTCGACCGTTGCCGCGGTCGCCTCGGGCGAACCGAAGAAGCGGCTGACATCGCCGCCCTGCATAAGGATCGAGCGGACGGCATTGCCGGTCTGATGCACGGTCGCTTCATGGCCGGCATTGAGCAGCAGGATCGCCGAGGACACCATCTCGTCCTCCGACAGCCTCTCACCGTCCTCCTGCGCCGAGATCAGCAGCGACAACAGGTCGTCGCCGGGATTTCGGCGTCGCTCGGTGACGTAGCCACGGAGGAAATCCGCAAATTCGCGGGCGGCACGGTTGGCCGTCTCTTCGATCGCGCGTGTGCGGCCATGCATGTACATGGCGACCATCTGGTGCGACCAGTCGAGCAGTTGCGGCCCCATTTCGACCGGGACACCGAGCATTTCGGCAATGATGGTGATCGGCAAGGGCGCCGCGAAAGCAGGCAACAGGTCGACCGCCTTGCCTGGTTCGAAACGGTCGATCAACTCGTTGGCCAAAGCCTCGACACGCGCCCGCAGCCGTTCGACCTGACGCGAGACGAAGGCGCGGTTGACCAGTGTTCTCAGCCGCGTGTGCACCGGCGGCTCCAGTTCCAGCATCGAATTGGCTTCGACGCCGTCGAAGGCCCTGAGATGGCTGCGGTCCTGTCCAATGCCGCGGCTGTCTGGAATGCCGGCCGGGTTCTGCCGGCCGAAGCGGCGATCGCGCAGCAGCCGGTTGACGTCGTCGAAACCGCCAAAGCACCAGAAGCCGAATTCTTCCCAGAAGAATGCATTCGATACGCCGTGCAGGAAAGCATAGGCATCATAAGGGTTTTGAAAAAAGGCCGGCTCGTGCGGGTCGAGCCGCAGATGTCGAGTGGCTGGATCAAAGGCCAGGGCGGTAGGCGTCCATTTGCTCATGCCAGACCAATAGCGCGGCTTGCCAGCTTGGTTCCAGACCGTATGTTGGCGCCCGCAATCCAATACGTTGAGCCAGCCAACCGGCTGCGGAAAGTCTGATTTGATGAAGGTGATCGTTGTCGGTGCGGGTATTGCCGGTCTCTCGACGGCGTGGTCGCTGGTCAAGGCCGGCCACAGCGTTTCGATCGTCGAGCAAGGGCCGATCCCAAACCCGATGGCCGCGTCGGGCGACCATCATCGCATCATCCGCCGCGCCTACCGCGCGGGGACCGGCTATGGCCGGCTGATCACCGAAGCCTACCAGGCCTGGGACGAGATGTGGGCCGATCTCGGCGAAAGCCACCTCGATCCCAGAGGATTTGTCTGCATTTCGCGCGAGCCGGGCGACGAGGCCGAGGAATATCGCGAGGGCCTGGAAGAAGGCAATTTTCCGTTCGAATTGCTGGAGCCCGATGCTGCGGTGAAGCGCTGGCCGTTCCTGGAAGCCGGGTCGTTCCGCTACGCCTATTTCTCAACCGAAGGCGGCGCCCTGCATTGCCGCAAGATCGCGTCCGGCCTGGCAAAGTGGCTGCGCGCCAACGGCGCCAATGTCTACGAAAATAGCAAGGTCGTCGAAGTCGACGCCGAAGCCGGCCACATCGTGCTCGAAAGCGGTGAGACCATGCAGGCCGACCGCATCGTTGTCGCCGCCGGCGCCTGGGTGCTGAAACTGTTTCCGGAGCTGGACGGCGAGCTGAAGACCTATCGAACCGCACTTGCCTATGTCGAACCGCCCGCCGATCTCGAGGCGGCCTGGCAGGCGGCACCGGTCGTCCTCGATGTCGGCGGCGCGATCGACGGCTATGTGATCCCGCCCTCCGGCGGCGCCGGCATGAAATTCGGGTCCGGGCGGCACAGGGTGCCGACCAGCGACGCCGATTGGAACCGTCAGCCGGTGGCGGGCGAGGGCGAGGCGATCCGCAACCTGTTTTCGCCGCCGATCGACCGCATCGAGGACTATCGTGTGACCGAGGTCGTCACCTGCGCCTACACTTTCACATCAGACGAAAAATTCATGGCGCATGAAAAGGGCAAATGCCTTGTTGTCTCGGCATGCTCCGGTCACGGCTACAAGTTCGGCGCGGCGGTCGGCAGGCGCGTTGCCGCTGCTGTCGGCGATGGGGATATTGCCGGCTTGAAGGCATGGCTGCGGGCGGAGGTCGCCTGAGCGCCGCCGGGGGTGACCTAATTCTGGCAATGCCTGGGAATATGCACCCGCCGCCAGCCCGATGAACCCTCGCGAACCAGCACACGACGCGCGACGGTCTGGTAGGAGGCGGGAACATCGATGATGCGCCTTTGCTCCGGCCGCACCAGCACCTCCTGGGCGATCCTGTCGTATTGTGCGGGGATGACCACGCGCCGCGTGCGTTCGGGCTGGATCACCACGGTTTTGGCGACACGTTCGTAGCGCGCCTTGTGCCAGACCTTGCACAGCACCTTGCGGCCATGGACGACGCGCCATTCCCAGGAATAGCCGCCGCCATCGATCCGGACCGTGCGGTAGACGGTGCGGGTGACGGCCGGCACGACCTGGTAGGTCACTTGCGCCGGAACGGTCATCACGACGCGCTCGCGCGTGCCATAGATAGGGGCGATATAGTCGACCTGCTGACCGGGCGGACTGATCATCACGTCTTCATAGACCGTGTCGTAGACGGCCGGACTGCGGACCGGCTCGTAACATTCGACGGCGCGGCCGCCGGCCGCCGTCTGCGAAATCGTGCCGAGCATGGTCAGGCCGGCGATGGTGAAGCATGCGGTTTTCCCGGGCATGACACTTCCCCTGTTGAACTCTACGCATAAGTTCAACGTTGAATTGTAGAGGAAGCCGTCTCGGAAAAAAGCGGTTTCGGCGCATTTCGTTAAGTGACGCGGTTAAGAAACTGCTACCTTGCGCGGCCGGCCATGCGGCTCCGGACCCGCGGAAGCATCCGCCGCCCGCGAATCCTTGGTCAGAAAGCTTGATTCGACTTACCCAGATGGCTAGGAGGGGTCGGCCTTGCACAAGGATGAGCCGGCATCCTATTTACGGAATAACGATCCAGAACCGATTCTGCCCGATCTGCCGGCATTCCCGGCGCCGGAATCCCACCGCGAGATAAGAGATATCTGATGAAGAACCCCGTCGAAACCTACATGAACCTCGTTCCGATGGTGGTCGAACAGACCAATCGCGGCGAGCGGGCCTACGACATTTTCTCGCGCCTCCTCAAGGAGCGCATCATTTTCATCACCGGTCCGGTCGAGGACGGCATGGCGACGCTGGTCTGCGCGCAGCTTTTGTTCCTCGAAGCCGAGAATCCGAAGAAGGAAATCAACCTCTACATCAATTCGCCGGGCGGCGTCGTCACCTCGGGCATGGCGATCTACGACACCATGCAGTTCATCAAGCCGGCCGTGTCGACGCTCTGCATCGGCCAGGCGGCTTCGATGGGTTCGCTGCTCCTGACCGCCGGTCACAAGGACATGCGCTTTGCCACGCCGAACGCCCGCATCATGGTTCACCAGCCTTCCGGCGGCTTCCAGGGCCAGGCGTCCGACATCGAGCGCCATGCCCTGGATATCATCAAGCTGAAGCGTCGCCTCAACGAGGTCTACGTCAAGCACACCGGCAAGAGCTACGAAGAGATCGAGAAAACGCTCGACCGCGACCATTTCATGACCGCCGACGAAGCCAAGGATTTCGGCCTCATCGACAAGGTCATTTCGTCGCGCGAGGCGGCCGAAGGGGCGCTGGCATAAAGGCAAGTTGGCAGTTGGATGGCACCATCACGCGCTTTTGGCGCGTCTTGCGGCATTTCGGCCACAATTGGCTGTTCCCTCGGGGGACAGGATTGCCTACGTTAAGGCTATGTTGAGTTTCGGCGGCTTAGCTTTATGCGGGGTTGTCGCGAATCATTGCCACGTTTTCTGATTTGTGTTTCGTACGGAATGCGTTGCGGGAGCCGGGACACACTGGCGGCGGCGGATTCCCGCGATAGATAGAGTATGCGCCCTTTCAGCCAGACCATCGGCGGGCGGCCATGAAAGGACATGAAAATGAGCAAGGTCGGCAACAACAGCGGCGATTCCAAGAACACGCTTTACTGCTCGTTTTGCGGCAAAAGCCAGCACGAAGTGCGCAAGCTGATCGCCGGTCCGACGGTCTTCATCTGCGACGAGTGCGTCGAACTCTGCATGGACATCATCCGTGAAGAGAACAAGACCTCGATGGTGAAGTCGCGCGAAGGCGTGCCGACACCGCAGGAGATCCTCAAGGTTCTCGACGATTATGTCATCGGTCAGCCCTACGCCAAGCGCGTGCTGTCGGTGGCGGTCCACAACCACTACAAGCGCCTCGCACATGCCGGCAAGAACAACGATGTCGAGCTGGCGAAGTCCAACATCCTGCTGATCGGCCCGACCGGTTGCGGCAAGACGCTGCTCGCGCAGACGCTGGCCCGCATCATCGACGTGCCCTTCACCATGGCTGACGCGACGACGCTGACCGAAGCCGGCTATGTCGGCGAGGACGTCGAGAACATCATCCTGAAGCTGTTGCAATCGGCCGACTACAATGTCGAGCGCGCCCAGCGCGGCATCGTCTACATCGACGAGATCGACAAGATTTCGCGCAAGTCGGACAATCCCTCGATCACCCGCGACGTGTCGGGCGAGGGCGTGCAGCAGGCGCTCCTGAAGATCATGGAAGGCACCGTCGCCTCCGTGCCGCCGCAGGGCGGCAGGAAGCACCCGCAGCAGGAGTTCCTGCAGGTCGACACAGCCAACATCCTGTTCATCTGCGGCGGCGCCTTCGCCGGGCTGGACAAGATCATCTCGGATCGCGGCCGCAAGACCTCGATCGGTTTCGGCGCGGTCGTCGCTTCGCCCGAGGATCGCCGCACTGGCGATGTCTTCCGCCTGGTCGAGCCCGAGGATCTGTTGAAGTTCGGTCTTATCCCCGAATTTGTAGGCCGTCTGCCGGTTCTGGCGACGCTGGAAGACCTCGACGAACCGGCGCTGATCCAGATCCTGACCGAGCCGAAGAACGCGCTGGTCAAGCAGTATCAGCGGCTGTTCGAGATGGAGAATGTCGACCTGACCTTCCACGAGAACGCTCTTTCGGCGATCGCCAAGCGCGCCATCGAGCGCAAGACCGGCGCGCGCGGCCTGCGTTCGATCATGGAGGCGATCCTGCTCGACACGATGTTCGAGCTTCCCGCGCTCGAAGGCGTGCGCGAAGTGGTGATTTCGGAGGAGGTGGTGACCGGCAGTGCCCGGCCGCTCTACATCTACTCCGAGCAGAAGGAAAAG
>NZ_RZQY01000169.1:0-9940 GCF_003998575.1 Mesorhizobium sp. M7A.F.Ca.CA.001.10.2.1
GAGCGTGGCGGCGGGCGGTGGCTTGTGGCGGGACGCAGGCGCGTTCGCCTTCGGTGCGGGCTACACCAGCGAAGACGGCCGCATCCGGGGCAATCTGTCGGGCACGGCCGCGGGTGGGCATGTCGGTGTCGGCGCCGGCATCAGCTTCACCTTGAACTGAGGCAGGAATGAAAGGACTTGTTGCCCTGACCTGCCTGGCACTCTGCGGCGGCCTCGTGCCGGCCGCCGGGCAGGTTGCGTCGACCTACAGGATCAAACCTTCGGACGTGGTGGTGCCGCCCGAGGTGAAGCTCGGCGACTATCAGCGCACCATCCGCCCATTCGATAACTGGACACTGATCTGCGACGAGAACCTCAAGGCCCGCAAGAAGGTCTGCAACGTCTCGCAGATCATCGAGGACGCATCAGGCAAGATGGCCTTCAGCTGGTCGCTTGCCGCCACACAGGACGGCAAGCCTTACATGATCCTGCGCACCGCTGCGAATGCCAGGAGCGATGGACTGGTGTCGCTGAAGTTCGATGGACAGAAGCAGCCGATCGACGTGCACCTGAACGGCTGCAACGAAATGGTCTGTGTCGGCATGTTGCCGGTCGGCCCCGTCATGCGCCGACAGATCTCGCAGAATGCGACACCGGCGATCTCCTATTCGACAGTCGACGGCCAGACGATCACCGTGACTGCAACGCTCAAGGGGCTGTCAGAGGCCCTTTCACCACTCAAATAATCGGGGCATCACCATGAGCCAGCAGGACCAGTTCACGTCCGCGAAACGCACTCCGGCCGTCGAGGCGGATCGGCAGAGGCGGGCCGAGCCCCCAAGGCGGCGCTGGCCACGCGTGGCCGGATATTCATTGCTGGGATTGGTCGTGGCGGGACTTGGCTTCGCCGCCGGGAACTATGCCGCGATCGCCAATCTGGTCGGCGGCGCGACGGCCGCACCTGCAGAAACTGCGGCGGCCCCCGTGCTTCCGGACACGCCCTTCCTCGAGCATGTCAAGCAGGCCGGTGTGCAAGCCTGCTCGACCGTCTATCCGGCGCTCGGACAGATTCTGACGAACGGCACGAAATACAGCGTCAAATCCCTGTGGAACGATCAGGCGGCCGACAAGCACGCCATTCAGGCCTTTGTCGGCATGGACTATGCATCGGAACGCTATAGCGGACCGGCCGCCGGCATCGTCTTCGCATCGCCCACCGCCACGGGTTGCGAAGGGGCGATGGTGCGGGTGGCGCCATTCGCCAGCCCTTGCGCCGACATCGCATCCATCCTGCCGCAGGGCAGCAAGATTACCGACCATCTCGGGCAGGTCGAGGTCTACGAACTCGGCGGCAATGCCGGTGAAGCGCTTCTCCTGCCGACGGGCAAAAGCTGTGTGGTGATCTCCCTCGCTTCGGCGGCGAAGTAGGACGCGAAGCGATTGAGGTTAAGGAAAGGATGCCGACCATGAGCATGAGATTGCAGGCTTTGGCAGTTTTGGGCTTGACCTTGTTGTGGAGTGGACAAGTCGTCTCAGCCGACCTTGTGGCCCCCTCGGAGCCGCAACAGGAGGAAAAAGGCATATGGGCGGCCATCGCCTATTCGCAGGCCGATAGCAAATACGGCTTCTTCTGGGGCGCCGACAAGCGGCAGGAAGCGAAGGACATCGCACAGAAATATTGCGAGAACGCGGGCGGAAAAGCCTGCAACGTCGTCACCGTCTTCCGCAACCATCGCCATTGGAATGATGACGACGAGACCGGCTTTCCCTACAAGCATTGCGGTGCGCTCGCCGTGGCAGACAAGGTGGAGAACCGTTTCACGCCCTGGGGCGTGAACTCGGCAGAGACCCGTCGGGAAGCGGAGGATCTCGCCTTGCAGGCCTGCGAGGCAACGGGAGAGAAATGCAAGATCCGCGAGTGGGTCTGCACATGAAGTCTGGCCCGAAGGCCGTCTCCGCATGTGGGGCAATTCTATTCTCGTTGATGTCGCCGGCGTTCGCCCAGCAACAGGTGGCGGCTGTCCCGGATGGACCGTCATCGCTGCGCGAGGTCTATCAGGACTGGAGTGTGACCTGTTCGGTTCGCGAGAAGGCGAGAGTGTGCTCGCTCGCGCAAGACCAGGTCCAGCAGAACGGGCAGAGGCTTCTTGCCGTGGAGATCGCGGCACGCCCGGACGGCTCGACGACGGCTACCTTGCTGCTGCCCTTCGGCATCCTGCTCGATCCGGGCGTGACGCTGCAGATCGACGATCAGCCGCCACTGCCCCCGCAGCGATTCAGGACCTGCCTCCCGACGGGTTGCGTCTCCGTCTTTACCGTCGATCGGCCGACGCTTGCAAAGCTGAGGGGAGGCTCGGTGCTGAAGCTCAATGTCACGACGGACGCCGAGACCCCGCTGAGCTTCCCGGTGTCGCTTCGCGGCCTGACCGCGGCGCTCGACCGCATGGTGGCGTTGAGCGCAAATTAGAGGTACGCGCTGACCAGCTTTTGGCCGTGATGAGCGACATGACGCGCACGCCGGCCGCCGCGACAGAGTATTTTTTGGACCCGGCACCCAAGGGGCATGCCTGAAAAAGCGTTCAACCTCCGGTTGGATTATCGACAACCGCTATCCGAACCGGCCATGATTCTGGGCATATCGGCCCACTGGCTTGCGATTTTCTGTGCTTTCCCACTGAATGGGGCGTCCGGATACAACCGCAGCGAGCCGAAGTTATGTGCTATTTTTGCTACATCTCGCAGCCTTGTTGCCCAAAAGGGCTATTTAGCGCCCTCTAAATCAATAATCGCTCACACATTCCGTGAATTTGTGGATAATCCACCGACGGGCAGGCCTTGGCTTGGTTAGCGCTCTGAAAAAGGACGCTGGGGAAACGTTAGGGTGGGATTATGAATACGACAAACATGTCGGCCATAGGCAGGCGCCTTGGTCTGTTGATGGCGGCCACCATGCTGACCTGCGGGGGCGCTCATGCGCTTACGCTCAAGGAGGCGATGGCTGTCGCGGTGGAATCCAATCCCGAGATTGGACAGGCGATCGAAAACCGCGAAGCAATCGAGTTTGAGTTGCGGCAGGCCAAGGGCCTTTACCTTCCCAGTGTCGATGTCGAGGGATCGGCTGGTGTTCGCCGGCTCGACAATTCCTCCCGACGCTCGCTGTCGATAGAGGACGATTCGCTCTATCCGGCGGAAGCGAATCTGGTGGTGACCCAGAAATTATTCGACAGCGGAGCTCGTCGCGCGGAATTGAACCGCCAGGCATCGCGCGTCGACGGAGCGTCGTTCCGGGTGCTGGAACGGTCCGAATTCATCGGGCTGTCCGTTGTCCAGGATTACCTCGAATACATGCTGCAGGCTTCGATCGTTTCCGAAGCCAAGAAGAATCTGGGTTTCCATCAGGCGATACTCGGCGACATCCGGCAAGGCATCTCAGGCGGGGCGCTGAACGAGGCCGACCGCCAACAGGCCGAGGAGCGTCTGTTCGCGGCCAAGGCCCGCATGCAGGAGGCGACCGAAGAGCTGGAAGCCTCCAAGATCCGGTTCTTCAAGACCGTCGGCAAGCCGCTGGTCAATGCTTCGCGGCCGGGTGATGTCGCCGCCGCGCTTCCGCGGTCACTGGATGACGCGATCGGCCTGGCACGACAGAACAATCCGCGCGTTCACATGGCCACCAGCGATATCGACGCCGCGGCTTCCCTGGTGGATGCGGCCCGGGCGAAATATGGCCCTGAAGTCATTGCTGAAGGTCGGGCCAGGGCAGGCACCGACATTGACGGCGACGACGGGGACACCAATGACCTGCAGGCGCGTCTGGTGCTGCGTTGGAATTTGTATCGCGGCGGCATAGACAAGGCCAATGAACAGGAGCAGATCCGCCGCGCCAGCGAGCAGCGGCTCGCCTATCATCAGGTCTTGCGCGAAATCGAGGAAGCCGTTCGCACCTCATGGGATCGCCGTTTCCGGCAAGCCGATCTGGCGAAGACCCTGAGGCAACAGGCCGCCGCCAATGAAAAGCTGGTCGCTTCCTATCGCGAGCAGTTCAAGGTTGGACAGCGCTCGCTGCTCGACGTGCTCGACGCGCAGAATACGCGGTTCAACACGGCAACGCTGGCGGATACCGCGTCCTACGCATCGCTGTTTGCCCAGTACCGGCTCCTGGCCGCGACCGGACAGTTGCTGAAAACGATGAATCTCGAGCCGGCAAAGCAAGCGACAGCCTATGCTCGCACCGAGTTTGCAACACCGGAAACCGCGGACACCGAGACCTATGCGCGGACGCCATCGGAGCAGAAGAACGACCTGCCATTCGATATCCTCGCCCCGGTGAGGAAGAAATAAGACGACGCAAGGTCCAGCGAGCGTCCTGACGGGCAGATCGTGAACCAGCAACCCAATATCCTCTCTCCCAAGGAGGCGTTCAAGGCCTGCTTCTCGGCCGTTGCCGGATATCTCGGCAGGCCGAGCGCGGAGACCGTGCTGTTTGCCGGCGTGCCGCTCTCGGACACGCGAATTGCGGCCGACGATATCAGGCACCTTGCCGAACGCATCGGCCTGGAAGTCACCGAGTTCAATCACCGCGATTTTCTCAGGGGGCGTATCGACCTGCCGGCAATCGTCTTTCGCGTCAGTCAATTGCCGGTTGCCCTGCTCGCTCTGGGCGAAGACGATGCTTATATCACCGCGCCCCAGGAAGACGGCCGCACCACGATCGGCCGATCGGAACTGGCCGCCAGCTACATCAGCGGCGGCGCTTCCTTCTCGATCACCTATGCCAATGCCGCCGAGACCATGTCGGTCGGCTCGGCGGCCAGGATCGAGCGGAGACATTGGCTTACGGGGACGATGGGCGCTTTCTGGCGCACCTACTCAAAAGTCGTCCTGGCGGCGGTGTTCATCAATCTGCTGGCCATAGCCTCGCCGATCTTCACCATGAACGTCTACGACAGGATCCTGCCGAACAAGGCAATATCGACACTATGGGTGCTGGCTCTCGGCATCGGCGCGGTCATCCTGTTCGACCTGCTCTTGAAGACGGCCAGGGCCTCCCTCATCGACTATGCCGGGCGCAAGGCGGATCTCCGGATATCCTATCTGCTGTTCGAGAAAGTGCTGAACTCGTCGCTGTCGGCGCGCCCCGGCTCGACCGGTGAATACGCAAACAGGGTCACGCAATATGAATTCGTCAGGGAGTTCTTCACCTCCAACACCATAAGCGTGTTCATCGACACGGCATTCGTCTTCGTCTTTCTCCTTGTGATCTATGCGATAGGCGGATGGCTGGTGATCATACCGGCGCTGGCCTTCGTGATGTCCGTCATCGTCGGCCTGATCACCCAGCGCCGCATCGGCAAGCGCGTCGCCGCCTCGATGAACGAAGCGTCGCAGCGCCAGGCCCTGCTGGTCGAATCCATCTCGACGCTGGAGACCATCAAGTCGCTGCGCGCCGAGGCGTATCTGCTGCGAAAATGGGGAGAGCACTCCAAGAACGCCGCCAACACGTCCGAGAAGATCAAGCAGCTTTCGGCGGCGGCGGGCAACATCACCCAGTCCATACAACAGCTGGTGACCGTCGCCCTGGTCGTGGCCGGCGCCTATGCCTTCTCGGAAGGGCATGTTTCGACAGGAGCAATCATAGGAACGGTGATGCTGGCGAGCAGGGCCGTGGCGCCGCTCGGCCAGATTGCCATAACGTTGTCCCGGTTTCGCCAGGCCATGCTCTCGCTGAGAATGGTGAACTCGATCATGGCTCAGCCGGAAGATCGACCCGACACGGTGGGCTTCGTCAACCGCCCCATCCGCAAGGGGGCGATGGTGTTCAGGAATGTCGGGTTTGTCTATCCAGGCTCGGAAAACGAAGTTCTGACCGGCCTGAATATCTCGGTCAAGCCGGGTGAGCGGATCGGCATCATCGGCCGCATAGGATCGGGAAAGACGACGATGGGGCGGCTGATCGGCCGGCTCTTCCTGCCGACTTCCGGTGAGCTGCTGCTGGATGGGATCGACATTCGCCAGTATCACCCGTCCGAGGTTCGCGCCGCGGTCGGCATCGTTGCGCAGGCCGGCGACCTGTTCTCGGGCACCATCAAGGAAAACCTCCTGATGGCATGCCCCGAGGCTACCGACGAACAGATCATCGAAGCGGCAAAGGCGGCCGGCGTCGACGATTTCGTTTCACGCCACCCGCGCGGCTACGACATGAATGTCGGCGAGCGCGGCACCAATCTTTCCGGTGGCCAGAGGCAGACGGTGGCGATCGCACGCCTGCTGCTGACCAAACCGAAAATCGTCTTTCTGGACGAGCCGTCGGGCTCGATGGATCTCGCATCGGAACGCCAGTTGATCAAGCAGCTCAAAGTCGCCTTCGACCGCGACACCACGCTGATCGTCTCGACACATCGCTTCAGCATGCTTGAGCTGGCCGACCGCCTGATCGTTATCGAACAGGGCAGAATCGTTGCCGACGGACCGAAGGACCAAGTCATACAGGCGTTGCAGAAAACAAGCGCCTGACAAAACAGATATTGCTGCATCCAATGCGTTGGGGCGTGGGAAATGCTTGCCAGAGAAGATCGACCGCCGCTGTTTGCGTCGGCGTCCATATTCATCATCGGAGCGCTCTTCGTGGTCTTCGTCGCCTGGGCGTCCTTTGCCGAAGTCGATGAGATCGCACGCGGCGACGGCAAGGTCATACCCGCTTCCAAGACCCAGATCATTCAGGCGAGTGAAGCCGGTGTCGTTCAGGAAATCGCCGTGACGATTGGCCAGGTGGTCAAGAAGAACGATCTCATCATCCGCCTGGACAACACGCTCAACACGTCCAGTCTCGGCGAGCAGCAGGCCAAGGCGCGCGCGCTGGAAGTGCGCATAGCAAGGCTGAAATACGAACAGGCCGGCAATCTCTCGGGCCCATTTCCGTGCCCGCAGGACATCCAGTCGGTCGCTCCGCAAATCTGCGACAATGAGCAGAAGCTGCTCATCGCCCGGCGCGGGAACTTCGACAACAAGCTGTCCGTGCTCAAGTCACGCCTTGACCAGCGCGAGAGGGAACTGGCCGAGGCGCAGGCCAATTCCGATCGTCTTACAAAGAACCTGGTCGTCAGCGACCAGGAGGCAAAACTGGTCGACGCGATGGTCAAGAAAGGCCTGATGGCAAGGACCGAGCAGCTCCGGGTGGAGCGCGAACAGACCGAGCTCAACGGCCAGCTGAACCTTGCGGGCGAAACGATAAAGAAGATCAAATCGTCGATCACGGAAGCCCAGCTTCAGGTCGAGGAACTCGGCCTGCAATTGCAGCAGGAGGCGTTGGACGACCTTACCCAGGCGCTGGCGGAGCTTTCGGTGGTGGATGAGACCATAAGGGGAGCCACCGACAAGGTCGCGCGCACCGATATCCGTTCTCCCGTGGATGGCATCGTCAACACGCTGGAGCTGAACACGGTAGGCGCCTTCGTCCAGCCTGGCGCCGTCGTGGCCGGCATCGTGCCGACCTCCGAGACGTTGCTGGTGGAGGCTCGGGTCTCGCCACGGGATGTCGCGTTCATCCGTCCCGACCAGGTAGCCCTTATCAAGGTCACCGCCTATGATTTCTCGATCTTCGGCGGTATCGAGGGCAAGGTCTCGAACATCACAGCCGACAGCCTGGTCGATCAGAAAACGGGGGAACCCTACTATCAGGTGCGTGTGGCGACTGACAAATCCACCCTTCAAAGAGACGGCAAGGCCTACTCGATCATCCCCGGAATGATCTGCTCGGTCGACATCAAGACCGGGCGCAAGACGATCCTGCACTACCTCCTGAAGCCGATCAACAAGGCGCGCGAGGAGGCGATGAGTGAGCGGTAGCGCCAGCCCTCATCATTCCGGTCGCGAGCGGCTGCTGCCTCCAGTCGCCGCCGAGGATTTTGGACTGGAATTTCGGGTTGTGGCGCGCGGCGGCATCCGGCGCGGCATCCGTCTGGAGCGGGCATTCTGGATGTCGCTGAAGCAGATGGCCGAAAGCAGGAAGTGCACGATCGGCATGCTCATCGACGAGATCGCCGAAAGCCAGGCACAGACAGGCAATTTGACATCCGCGATCCGGGTGGCCTGCATGCGTGGGTTGGGAGACGAAAACCTGACCCTGCGAAGGCTTGCATCGATCAACACCATCAACGCCATACTGGTCGCTTGCCCGTCTCCGGCCTTTGCCCTGGCTTCGTCGAAGAAGATCCTGTCGTTCAACGCGCCGTTCCAGCAACTCGTCAAACGTCAATTGCCGATCGCCCCAAGCGATGACGCACGGCACGATCTCAAGCTGGCGCTGGACCTCAATGTGGCCGACATCTTCGCGCGGCTCGATGCCAATGGCGAATCGCCGGTGGCCACCGGTTTTGTCATCGGCGCGGGCGACCGTCGATACCGGGGACAATTGAATGCGGTGCGGGCTCCGGTGCTCGAGCCGGAGCTGCTGATGGCGTTCGTCTTCGGCGGCTAGAGCAGTTCACCGTTACACTTACCGGAGTTGCTCTGCATGCATCGCCAATGCTGGCGAACCTATGGCTGAAAGCCTTCGCCGGGTGCGACGGTTGCGAAACCGCCCTTGATGTCGGCCATCTGGGCTCCGCCCGGTCTTGAACCGTGGATCCAGGCCCGGTCCGTGCTGAACGAATAGAGCGGAACGTAATCCGGAAGATCGCTGTCACGCACGACAGTGTTGCTGAGGCTGTCGAGAATGAAGGTGCCGCTGCCTGTGCTCACCGACAGCACTGCGTGAAAGAAGCCTCTCTTGCGATCCTGGAGGACGACAAGCGCCATGCTTTGCGTGGGAATGCCGGCCCTCAGCAGGGCTGTCATCTTGAGGATGGCAAAATCCTCGCAATCGCCGGCTCGCCGCTCGAGAATCTCCGAAGGCTTCGCCCAATAGTCGAGCTTGCCGTAGACGACGCTGTCTTTCCTGTAGGCGATCAGGCGATTTACGCTGCTGTTGACGAAGGACAGCTTCTCGCTGAACCCCTTGCCTTGTGCGGCGGCGATCATGCCGGCAAAAGCCGCGCTCTTGTGCTCGCAGGGGCTGCCTGCCGAACAGGCGGCGATTGCCCGGTAGACGGGCGCCCAGCGAGCCGCGACGGGAAAATTGCGCATGGACAAGGCAACCGATCCGAAGACCCCCGGAATGATCGACGCGGTCTGCAGCGGATCTATCCCGGCGTCATCTCGCGCCGTTGACGAGCCATCCCCGCGGCCAACATCTGGGCCATAGCTGCCGGTGACCAGACCGATCCGGTAAGCGCCCGCAGGCTGCCAGGGCTGAGGCCTCGTCAGCGAAACACCGCCGAGAGAAGGCGGCGTTTGAATATTCTCCTGAGGCCAGCCGGGTGCGGCTATATCGCTCGCAAATGACGGCCCCGCCAGGCCGACAAGCCCGATTGCCAGCAGGAGCATCTGGAGCCGGGTTTTTCCCGGAACTGATTTTTGCTTTTTCATAACGCCCACCTTTGACTGTGGACGCTACCAATCTTGTCTCAAATTATTGGAAAGGAAGGTGGATAAATATCCAGCAACTGTCTTTATCCATTTTACTTAAAATTTTATTCAAATTTATACTTTGGTTTACCGGAAAAATGCCGGCCAGCTATCCGTCAAGGAGGTCTCCAGAAACCTACATATATCAGGTTATATTGTTGCGGTTTACCACGTGTAAAAAATGCCGGGCAATGCATATCATAATATATGAAATAGATTAGGGGGCAGTTGCAAAGTAGAAGTGGCCGCTGTCTCTATCCGGTAAATATCGGAGGGGTTTCAGCCATGACGAACAATATCGAGTTGGACAGCTTTTCGGCTTCCTTGAACGAGCATTCCGTGTCCAATGAACACGGCGATCAGGCATCACCGGCGGAGATCCGGGTCGCACAGGCAAATTCGACGCAGCCCGCGCCGGCAGCGTCCGAACCGGTGCCGGTCGATGTCGGCGGCGGCGCGC
>NZ_RZQY01000016.1:0-25945 GCF_003998575.1 Mesorhizobium sp. M7A.F.Ca.CA.001.10.2.1
GATGCACCCATGTTCTCAGTCATGGCCGCCTCGCTCATCAAGCGCAGCCGCGGTGGTAACATGATCGGTGGCAACTGTATAAAACTCGGGAACCTCCCATTGGGCTTTCCATTGCGATGGTATTCCAAACCAGAGTGCCCAATGACGGGCCTGATCTGGCGATTCCGGGATTTGGCTGGCAATTTCTAGCGGCAGCGGTCGTACTGGCGCGCGGTAGCCCGCAAGGGGAATTGCCGCTAGCGACGCGCCGGACTGCATGGCCAGCAAAGCAGCTATCTGCTCGCGGCAGCGCCGACCTTGGCACGGTCCCATGCCTGCGCGAGTGAGCCGCTTGACCTGGTCCGGGTTTGGGGGCGCGTCGCCAAGGAGGGTTGAGAGTGAGCGATCGTTGCGGCGCTCGGTTTGCCAGCCAAGATAACGCGGGGGGCGTAGCTCGAGGATCTCGCGGGCGGTAATCTCCTCGCATTGACAGACGTGGAATTCGTCACGCGCAGCGATGACGCTGGCATGTACCCAGGCCAGACGGTAGGCTGCCAGATCGTAGGCCGGCCGGTCGGGTCGCGGCGCTCCATCGTGCGCATGGTCTCCGGCAAGGCCCAGATCATCAAGGATGGTGGCGACTGCCAGTAAGGCTTCGCGTTCCGCGATGCTGGGATCGCACGATTTTGTAGGCCAGATGCCGGCGCTGTCGCCGATCACGAAAATATTGCGCACACTGGTACGCTGACCTGCATCCACCGCCGGCGCATAGCCGCCCCGCTCTGGCTGAAAGGCGACCCTGCACCCGAGCGCTGCGAGAAGATCAATAACCGGCGTGGCTCCGACCGCCAGCACAACGCCGTCGCAAGCGATTCGGCGTTCTTTGCCAACAGCCCGACCGGCTTCATCCAAGGCGGAAATGAGCACTTCTTCAACTGAGTCCCGCCCCAGTACCTCACGCACAACATGACGGGTCAGGAATTCGCAGCCGCCAGCGCGTAATTCGTCTACCATGTGTACGGGACCGACAGCCTCGGCCGCCTGTTCCACGATCCCCGCTATTTCCACGCCGGCCTTCTCGAGTGCTGCGGCAGCCGCCAGCGCCTCAGCCGACGTGCCGAGGATCAACACTCTCCGAGGGTTTAGGGCCCTGAACCGCGTTGCCAGCGAAACCGCCGCCGTGGCACCCATTACGCCCGGCTTCTCCCACCCAGGGAAGCCGAGCCCGATATCGCGTCGGCCGGCTGCGACAATTACGTATTCTGCGCCTATCAGCCAGCCACGTGTCTCGTCGGCCAGACCGGCGATCGTGCCGGGGAGCCAGTGGACACCGGGACCGTTCGCATAAAGACCCCAACAGGCGGTGCCGAGCCGGACGTCAACCCCAGCTTCGAACGCTGTCTGGATAAGTGGCTCGGAAGCGACGAAGCTCTCAAGCATAGCATTGCGGTTGCGCGCTACAGGAGACATGCCCTGTCCGTAGTGAAGCGGCACCTCGTTGCCCATGGTTATGAAGGGAACCGGGTTTTCGTCAATGAGCACGACCGAGAGTCCTCGGCGAGCCGCGTCGATAGCGGCTGCGAGACCAGCAGGACCCGCGCCAACTACCAAGAGCTGGGTCTGTTCCTCGACGATCAGCTCTTTGCCGGCAACAGATTTTTCGTCAATCTTCATGGTTCAAGCCATTCTGGTAACTGTTGCCTTCGTCCGAGGTTCTCCACCCGTTCGGAATGGCGTTAAAGCCGAACGAGCCTCTGGCCGGATTTTCAGGCGCCCAGACACTCTCATCGATTCATCGCTTCAAGGGGCTCCATGTCAAATTCAGTTTGTGAATTGAGCTAATCTGATTTCGAGATGAGCGTGGGCGCGCATGGTTGAGCCTTGTCCCCCGTGAACACTCGACCGGAGGCGAGCAGAAGCTCTGTGGCATCACCAAGCGCGGGAACCGCTACGTCCGCAAGGTCCTCGCTCATGGCGCGCGCTCCTGCTTTCGACCTGGATCGAGCCCGGGATCGCCTTGGACGCTGGCTCGACGGCTTGCAGAGCCAGATGCACCCGAACAAGGCCGTTGTCGCACCCGCCGCCAAGATGGCGCGCGCATTGTATGGGTTGTCCTGACCAAGCCGAGAGCGCTCTACGAACGCAGGCACTTTCATCCACCATCTCGGCGCTAGATGGCCACGATACACAAACTGAATTTGACGACAAGCCCTCCACGATAAAGAATAATCGAAACCATGGCGGTTTAACGGCCAGGAAATACTAAGGGAACTAAGTGGTGTCTGAGCTATGAAGCACTCAGCGGCCCGTAGCATGATGTTGCCCAAACCATCGCCATCCCATCTGAGTCGGCTATCAACTACCGGCTGCACAACGCCACGAGGTTTGATGATCAGATTTGGCTTAGTTTGGTCAGCAATCGCGTTGAACAGGGAGATCGCTGTACACCCGCAGTGGTTCATAGCAAGGAGAGCCAGATAATGGCTCATGGATTACGAATGGCGGATCTCTCCAGATCGACCTGCTCAGATGGCGAGTCTGCTAATCAATGTATAAGTTGAAAATCACGAAGTCGCCGCAAGTCGCTCCATAGTAACTTAACCATTAGGCGTGCCTTGAGCCGCCGTTAAGAAAAAGGGGAACTAGAATATGACAATCTCTCGACGCGACCTCATGAAGCTAAGTATGGCGGCTGGAACGGCTTTGTCATTCCCCTCGATCTTGCGTGGGCAAACATTGCCAACGGACGCTCGGACGGTTCGGATGGTAATGGTTGAGCTCCAAATCTTTGATCCGGTGTTCACGACAACCGACCCCACCGTTTTCCACAGCTTGGGCGTTTATGATACGCTATTCGCCCCCGACAGCAAGCTTATGCCACAACCGCAAATGGTCGGGAAGTGGGGCGTTTCCGACGATAAGAAGACTTATAGTTTCGAACTCCGGGATGGTTTGAGTTGGCACGATGGCACTGCGGTCACCGCAGCCGATTGTGTGGCCTCGATCCGCCGCTGGGCCCAAGTGGCTCCGGGCGGACAGTTGATCATGTCTCGTGCCAAGGATATCTCGAAAAAGGACGACAAAACTTTTGTAATTACGCTCACCGAACCTCTAGGGGTACTGATCGATCTGCTGGCTACGCTGTCAGCGCCGGTCCTGTTTATTATGCGCGAAAAGGATGCAGAGCGACCTGCGACCGAGCAGGTGACCGCGAACATCGGATCGGGTCCATTCAAGTTTAACCATGCTCTTGCCAGGCCGGGTGCGAATTTCACCTATGATCGCAATGAGAAATACGTGCCGCGCAGCGAGGCTTCTGACGGGTTTGCAGGCGGTAAAGTCGTTAAGGTCGATCGTGTCATTTGGGAAAACGGCGGCGATGCGCAGACTAATCTGGCTGCTTTGCAAGCAGGGGAGCTTGATTTCCTTCGCGATGCACCTGCGGATTTCTATGCTGCGATCGAAAACGACCCCAATCTTGAACTTCAGGTCCTGAATAAAACTGGCAACGACATGTGCGTGCGCATGAATCACCTTCAGAAGCCATTCGATAACGTGAAAGCGCGTCAGGCAATACTTCACTTGGTTGATCAGGAGGCGTTTCTGCGCGTTACTGCCCCTGATCCAAAGTATAGTCGACCCGTCACTTCGATATTCGGAAACAGTACACCTTATTCCAATGACGAGAACACAGGATGGTTCAAGAAGGGCGGCGACCCGAAAAGGGCCAAGCAGCTCTTCCAGGAGGCGGGATATGCTGGTGAGAAGGTTGTTATTCTCGACCCCACGTCTTGGGCCGCTGCCAGCAATGCCTCACAGCTTCTCGCAGCCGAACTACGCAAGATTGGTGTCAACGCTGAGCTTGCGCCAAGTGACTGGGGTGGGATTGTGGCGCGCCGGGGCAACAAGGGTCCTGTTGAGAGCGGTGGCTGGAGCATTTTTATCACCGATGATTTCGATTACGCCCAAGGCGATCCAATGACCGCGGTCTTCCTTGGCGCGAGCGGGGAAAAGGCCGCCTGGTTCGGCTGGCCTAAGAACGACGAATTTGAGGCGCTTCGGCTCAAGTGGCCGGATGTCGAAACTCTTGAAGAGCGACAGGCATTGGCTCGCAAAATGCAACGAATTTGGTGGGAATTTGTCGGTGACGTCAGATTAGGTCAAATTGTATCCCCGAGTGCTCACCGCAAATCGCTTACCGGACTCGTGGAGATGCCATACGTTGCCTGGTGGAATATGCAGAAAGCCTCAGGCTGATGGCGACGTATATGTTGCGCAGGATAGTTTCGGCCATGGCCGTCATGGTGATGGTCGGAATTTTCATCTTCCTGCTTCTCAGGCTGGCGCCGGGTGACCCAGCGGACATGATTGCCGGCAAGTCGGCCACGGCGGAGATGATCGCCGGCATCCGGGAAAAGTTGGGGTTGAATGACCCAATGCCGGTCCAGTTCATACGATGGGCGCGGGATATGCTTGACGGCGATTTCGGCACCTCGATTTTTGCCGGACGCCCTGTTCTTGAGCTCATTTCGCAGCGGCTTGAGCCGACTTTTTCCCTGTCGCTCCTGACGATGATGTTTTCGGTGACGGTCGGGGTTTCTTTCGGCATCCTTGCCGCTTGGCGAACTGGCGGTTTCATCGATCGCGCCCTCACCGCCTTTTCGGCACTTGGCTATTCCGTCCCGGTCTTTGTCATCGGCTATTTCCTCATATACTTCTTCGCTATCAGGGCACACTGGCTGCCGGTCCAGGGATATGCGCCGATCGATGGTGGCCTTGGACCTTGGTTCGCGCACCTGGTCCTTCCCACCGTGGCCCTTAGTCTTGGCTACATTGCATTCATCGCCCGGGTTACGCGGGCGAGCATGCTCGAGGTCCTCTCGGAGGACTATATGCGAACCGCCGCTGCCAAGGGCGCTTCGTCCTATGCCATGCTTTTCCACCATGCCTTGAAGAATGCCGGCGTCCCGATCTTGACCGTCATCGGCATAAGCTTTGCCTATCTGATCGGCGGAGTGGTCCTTACCGAAACGGTGTTCAACATACCCGGTATCGGCCGCCTGGTGGTGGATGCGATCAACAACCGCGACTATCCCATCATCCAGAGCGTGCTCATCCTGACGTCAGGTCTCTACGTCCTTATTAATCTCGCAGTCGATCTGGCCTACACGCTGATCGATCCCCGGATCCGGTACTGATATGACACTGCTCTCCCCGCCAGTTGAATACATTCCTACCGGCCGCTTTCGAGTATCTGACCTGCCTCGCATAGCAAGGCGTCATCCGCCGGTGATGATAGGCGGCGGACTATTGGCGTTGTTGATCCTCCTAGCACTCGCTGCCCCGCTGTACGGCGGCGATCCGATGAACATGGATCCATTCAATCGCCTTCAGCCACCTTCCGCGAAGATGTGGTTCGGAAGTGATCATCTGGGCCGGGACGTGTTCGCACGCACCGTATTCGGTGCCCGAGTTTCTCTACTGGTGGGATTGATGTCGGCGGCAGCCGCAGCTGTGGGCGGGCTTATTATCGGTATTATCGCCGGTTACAGTCGCGGTTTCGACAATGTCGTCATGCGGGTCATGGATGGCCTAATGTCGATCCCGACTATGCTGCTGGCCATTGCCCTTATCTCTCTGACGGGTCCCGGCATCGGCATTCTCATCGTCGCGATCACGATTCCACAGATGCCAAGCGTCACCCGGCTCGTTCGTTCGGTGGTTCTGAGTGTTCGCGATCGCCCTTACGTTGAGGCCGCCGTCTGTGGAGGCGCACGCCTGCCAAAGGTGCTGTGGAGGCATATCGTGCCGAGTACCATTCCGCCGCTTATGGTCCAGAGCGCCATAGTCTGCGCAGATGCGATTCTGACAGAGGCCGGACTGAGCTTTCTCGGCGTCGGCGTGCCGCCCGAGATCGCTAGTTGGGGCAACATGATCTCGAATTCTCGCCTGTTTCTTGCCATCGCTCCTATGACAATCTTCGCCCCCGGTATCTGCCTCGCCGTCACGGTCCTTGCGGTCAACCTTTTGGGGGATGGCCTGCGCGACATGTTCGATCCCCGCGCCAAGCGGAGGCGCTGACATGCAGATGCATCAAGCCGCAGGGAATGACTTGCTTCTCGATGTCCGAAACCTCGAAACGCATTTTTTCGGCGAAGACAGTGTCACCCGCGCCCTGGGCGGCATCAGCTTCCAGGTAATGAAAGGCGAAACGCTTGGGGTCGTCGGCGAATCGGGATGCGGGAAGAGCGTCACTGCCCTCTCCATTCTTCGCCTGCTGCCGAAGCTGAGCGCGAAGACTGTCGGCGGTGAAGTCCGCTTCCACGGACGCGACCTCCTCGACCTGTCCGATCGTGAGATGCGAAAAATTCGCGGCGACCAAATCGCCATGATTTTCCAAGAACCGATGACCAGTCTGAACCCGGTTTATACGGTCGGCCGCCAGATCGCAGAGGCGGTGCAGATCCACACGAAAGCCTCCCGCTCGGTGGGCATGGCAAAGGCCGAAGAGATGCTCCGTCTCGTCCGCATCGCGGACCCCGAGCGTCGCGTCAACAACTATCCGCATGAGATGTCGGGAGGCATGCGCCAGCGCGCCATGATCGCCATGGCTCTTGCCTGCTCACCGGACCTGTTGATTGCCGACGAGCCGACTACGGCCCTCGACGTCACAATCCAGGCACAGATTCTGCGACTCATCGTCGACCTGAAAGAGCGCACAGGAACGGCAGTGATGTTCATCACGCATGATCTGGGCGTTGTCGCCGAGACGTGCCAGCGGGTGATCGTAATGTATGCTGGGCGGATCGTGGAACAAGCGAACGTGATAGATTTGTTCTCGCGTCCGGCGCACCCGTACACCCAGGGCCTCATGCGATCGGTGCCTGACCGGCGGCGCGGCCGACAAAGTCGCCTTCCGGAAATTCCCGGGATTGTGCCAAGCCTTCGCGACCCCATTGTGGGCTGCAGCTTTGCGCCACGCTGCTCGTTTGCGATCGACATTTGCCGCGAGAAAACACCCATTCTGAGTGATGTCAGGCCAGGCCACGCCGCCGCTTGCTGGCGCGCCGAAGAGGTGATGGGAGCATGAGTGGTCCTTTGCTGACAGTCGAGAACCTGACTAAGCACTATCCGCTCGGCGCGGGATTCTTTAGGAAGAGCATTCCCGTGGTGCGGGCGGTCGAGGATGTATCCTTCTCGGTCGAGGCGGGCGAGACACTCTGCATCGTCGGCGAATCCGGCTGCGGCAAGTCCACTGTGGCGCGGCTCTTAATGCGGCTCGTGGAACCTACGGGCGGACGCGTTCTAATCGACGGGAACGACATTGCTGGCCTCAAAAAGCAAGCGCTCCACGCGTTTCGCCGTCGGATGCAGATGGTCTTTCAGGACCCTTACTCGTCGTTGAACCCCCGCCTCAGCGCCGGACAGATCATCACCGAGCCCCTCGAGAATTTCGAGCGCCTCAGCCGGAAGCAGCGCAACAAGCTTGCTGCGGATCTTCTCCAAAAGGTCGGAATGTCCCCCGAGATGATGAACAGGCTCCCCTCCGAGTTGTCGGGCGGCCAGCGTCAGCGGCTCGGCATTGCGCGGGCACTAGCGCTCAATCCCTCGCTCATCATCGCCGACGAAGCGGTGTCAGCTCTTGACGTCTCGGTGCAGGCGCAGATCTTGAATCTGCTTCTGGACCTCCAGAAGCAGATGGGTATCGCTTTCGTCTTCATCTCGCATGACCTTGGTGTCGTGGAGCATATCGGCCATCGCGTTGCGGTCATGTATTTGGGGAGGATCGTGGAGCTTGCGCCCTGCGAGGCGCTCTTCGCCAAGCCGATCCACCCCTACACCGAGGCGCTGATTGCGGCCGCTCCGGTCCCGGATCCCACGCGAGTTCGACTAGAAGCACCCGTTGAGGGCGAGGTGCCGAGCCCGATCAATCCGCCCACCGGGTGCGCGTTCCACCCGCGCTGCCCGCTCGCCGTCGAGCGCTGCCGCAACGAAGTCCCCCCTTTGGTTCCAATGGCAGACGGGCGCGTCGTGGCCTGTCATGTGCGGGCTCCGGCCAGAGCCGCGTCTCCGAAACCGGCTGAGGCGGTCAAATCCTCGCTATTTCTGTGAGACAGTCACAGATCAGTTTATCCGAACAAATTTTCCACGAACAGACGCGAACACTCGAGATGCGGTCAAAGGAGGCAATAGAATAATCTATGGAAAGAAATCACGAAAGCGGCTGTCGTTCAACTCAACAGGTTGGCAGCTATGATACAGTCGGTTCAATTGCCACGAACGTTGCCGATGGCTTCAAGATGGTAGCGGTTGGCGACCTTATTCTGTCGCGGGCGCTGATGAAAGGCCACCATTCCGGTTTTGCGGATGTCGTCGAAATCCTTCGTGATGCCGATGTCACGTTCGGGAACATGGAAACCCTCATCTTCGATATCCGGTCATTTAAGGGAAGCCCCCAGGCTGAGTACGGTGGTGCGTATCATATTAGCCTGCCGGAGATCGGACCTGACTTGAAAGAGATGGGCTTTAACCTGGTGAGTCGGGCGAACAATCATACCCTCGACTGGGGCCTCGAAGGCATGCGCGAGACGAGCCGAGTGCTCAATGAGAACGGGATCATCCATGCAGGTGCGGGCGAGAACCTCGCACAGGCCGGCGCTGCTCGCTTCTTGGAGACCGCTCGCGGTCGCGTGGCATTGGTGTCATTTGCTGCATCGTACTGTTGCATGGCTCGTGCGGGCGATCCCGCCGGCGAGGCACCTGGCAGGCCAGGACTCAATGCTCTTCGTTTGACGAAAAGCATCGTGGTTCCTTCGGAGATGCTGGAAAATTTGAGGCAAGTACGAGAAGTCTTGCCGTATTATTGTCCTCCCGGACGGGATCCAAGCCGCGTTGTCATTGACGGTACTACATTCAAGGCCGGCGAAAAAGCAGGCTATAGCTTTGAAGCCGATTCGCGTGATGTTGCTGAGATTCTACGAAATGTTCGTCGGGGCAAGCAATTCTCTGACTTCTGTATCGCTACAAACCATGGTCATGAACAGGAATGGAGCGACGAACCGCCTGACTACGAACAGTCGCTTGCCCGCAGCCTTATCGATGCTGGAGCGGACGCGTACATTGGCCACGGGCGGCATCAACTGCGAGGTATCGAGATCTACAAGGGTCGACCAATCTTTTATGGCTTGGCGAATTTCTTTTACGATGACCTCCGAACGCCTGCGGGTGCGGACATGTTCGCTGTTCACGGCATGGATCCAAAAGTTGACACGGATGCTGAGGTCAGCATCCACGAGCTGGCAAAAGGATACCCGACCGCAGAGGGGCTTGTGGGAGGGCTCTCTGACCAAATCTACTATGAGAGCGTTATCTCCGTCAGCCGCTACGAGAACAATCAGCTCGCTGAGTTGCAGCTCCACCCGGTTGAACTCGGGCACTCGAAGAGGTTTGCCAATCGGGGCGTGCCGCGTTTCGCCTCGGAGCCGCAAGCAACTGCCATTCTGGGCCGGCTCCAGAGGCTCTCAAAGCAATATGGCACCCAAATCGACATCAAAAAAGGTGTCGGATTTATCCGCCCGCAGCCTTCGCGCAATGACAACGAATGAAGCAATGCTGGCGCTTGCTGTCATCGGGGCGAACCTCACTGCTGGACGGCGCTGATTGGGGCCACAGCAACGAAATTGCGCGCTGTGACAGAGTTCCTGCGCGGTGTGGCCGTGAGCCGAGCCTCATGCGCGGCGAAATTTGTCGATATCTGCATTGATTGCTTTTTCCGCCCGCGCCTCGCGCTTGATGGAACGAATGAACTCCAAAGGGGGTGGTCTGCTGTATGTATACCGCGCCGTCCAGCACGATGCGCAAGCCGGACCCATGAAGCGATACGGGCTGAGGCCGTGGAGCCTGCCAGATATCGCGGGGTCGAGGCCGAAGGGGGCGGCGGAGCCTGCGTAGCCGAACGCGAACGGTAGGTCCAGCGCGATCACTTCTTGCCGGGCCTAGCCTGCACTAATGGGCGAACATATGCTGAACGACTCCGCGCAAATGCAAGGCCGGGAGTTGATCCGGAAGCATACTTGGCACACTATGTTCTAAGGCCGGAAGAGGTTGTCTGAGGACGCACCCCACCTACTGCTTTAAGCCACCAGATCGTTTGCGACTGCGCGGTGGCCCGTACGCCTCCGGCGAAGGCCGCCTTGCGAGAGGAGGGCACGGTAGCGAGGCTGCGCTCTTAGGGTCGTCCTTACGAGCGAAGTTAGCAGCACAGCATGAGCATGTGACGTTATTGACCGGGCCGGAGCGGCGGCGTCGTTGGAGTGAAGCGGATCAGTGCCGGATACTGGCCGCGGCATTCGCGCCCGGGGCCACGGTGGCGGCGGTGGCGCGTCAGTACGATGTCGCGACCAGCCTGATCTATAAGTGGCGCCGCACGGTGAGAGCCCGCGAGACGGACTTTGCCGAAGTTGTCGTGGCTCCCGACGAGCCTGTCGCCGTTTCCCGGCCCGCGGCATCACCAGCGGTGATCGAGCTGGAGGTCGGCGGCAAGGTGCGGCTGCGGAGTCCGCTGACCACGCCGCCAACACTGGCGGCGGCGATGGTGAAGGCGCTGGGCGTTTCATGATCCCGGTCCCGAGCCAGGTGCGGATCTGGTTGGCGGTCGGCCGGACCGGTATGCGTCGCGGGATGCAAGGCCTCGCTCTGCAGGTTCAGGAGACGCTGGGCCGGGACCCGCATGCCGGCGATATTTATATCTTCCGCGGACGCAGCGGCAATCTGATCAAGATTATCTGGCATGATGGGCTCGGCATGTCGCTGTATGCAAAACGGCTCGAGAAGGGCCGGTTTCTCTGGCCGTCGCCGGCGGACGGCACGGTTTCCATATCACCGGCGCAGCTCGCCTACATGCTCGACGGGATCGATTGGCGCAACCCGCGTCACACGTTCCACCCCCCAGCGCGCGGGCTGAGTTTTCTTTGAGTTTGCGCCATTTTCCGCGAGTCAGCGGACGCGTTTTATGGTTCACTCCAAGGCATGGTTGCCACCGCCCAGGATGCTGTTCCGCAGCCGCTCAACCGTCAAGCTGAACGCTATGCCCGCGAAGGCGTACCGCTCAGCCTGTCGACGCTCGCCGATCAGGTCGGCGCCGGCGCCGCGGCGCTGATGCCGCTGTTCTACCCATGTGCTGGCTGCTTCACGTCTGCACGGCGACGATACGACGGTGCCGGTCCTGGCCAAGGGCAAGACCGATACTGGTCGATTATGGACCTATGTGCGCGATGACCGACCGTTCGGCGGCGCCGATCCGCCGGCGGCAGTGTTCTACTATTCCCGCGATCGCCGAGGCGAACATCCTGCGGCCGCATCTCGCCGGCTGGAGCGGCATTCTGCAGGCCGATGCCTTTGGTGGTTACGGCTATCTCTATGCGACGGGTCGTCAGCCGGCGCCTGTTCTGGAGGCCAGCTGCTGGATCCACAGCCGGCGCAAAGTGGTTGAGCTGGCCGATGTCGAAGCGGCGGCGCGCAAGAAGGCACATGGCGAGAAGCCCAACCTGGTCTATCCGCTGGCGGTCGAAGCCGCGAAGCGCATCGATGCCTTGTTCGATATCGAGCGCGCGCCTGTCGCCGGCCCAACGCCACGCCGTGCGCCAAGAGCGGAGCGCGCCGCTGGTCACCGAGCTCGAGCGCTGGATGATCGAGACGCGCGACAAGCTCTCGCGCGGGCACGACCTGACCAAGGCCTTCAACTACATGCTGCGCCGCTGGTCATCCTTCACCGGGTTCCTCGAGGATGGGCGGATCTGCCTATCCAACAATGCTGCCGAGCGAGCCCCTGCGCGGCATCGCTCTCGGCAGAAAGTCCTGGCTGTTCTGCGGTTCCGATCGCGGCGGACAGCGCGCTGCCGTTCTCTACAGCCTGATCGTCAGCGCCAAGATGAACCATATCGACCCGCAGGCCTGGCTCGCCGACGTCCTCGCCCGACTGCCCGCCTATCCGGCCCATCGGATCCATGATTTGCTGCCGTGGAATTGGAGATCCGCAAAATTGCGGACCCAACCAGCTGCACGTCTACACCGTCGAACGTGTCGCCAGGGACCTCGGCGTCAGCGAAGCGCTCATCCACGAACTGACCCTCGGTCTGGAGCCCGAGGACGGCGTCATCTGGGTGTACGGCGCCAATGATGACAACGGGATCTTGGCCTTCACCGATGAAGGCACCGAGGAGCTCAAACTCCTCCTCGAAGAATATCATCGCGTCTCCCCATCGAAAGCTTGACCCCAGCACTCCGGTGCTCAGGTTCTCATGGCCACCGGATACGCACCTCTGCGGTCTTCACCGGACGCGTACGTGGCCCGCGCGAAGCAGAGGGACTTTCGGATCATAGCGCACAGGGCGACGGGGGCGAGGCAAAGATTCGTTTCGCTTCGATAACCACTTTTGTCCCGCCTGGAGGCGTGAAGATCGCAGCGCCAATCCGCAATAACCAACTCGATTGGGATCGTGAGATTGAGTTTGCGCATAAACATAAATCCCGGTATCTGCCTCAAGCGGGAAAGAAAGCCGTGCGAGGATGCGGCATCACGATGGCAGCCGTCCTCAAAGGCTGGCGCACGATCGCCTTCGCGCAGGCTGAAAGGTCCGATCCGCAATCGTCAAAGCTGCGGTCATCAGGCAGGAGCGGGATAACACCTTCGCGATTTACAGCGTCGCGAGCCGCGTGAACCGCTTACCGAACCGGACAACTTTGACTAGCTACCGACACAAAGGCTTCGGGGCAGAGTGCTCACTCAAAGCTGCTGTTTCACTCGGCTATTGATATCTGGAGGCAAATCTTTCCAAATCCGATGCACCGAGGCGGCGATCGTGCGCCCACTAGGCGGACGTCGCAAATGGACATGCGCGCACCAAATGGGCATCAGCGGCGGCTGTCTGCACTGATTTACGAAGTTGTTCCCCGATCCTCGGGCACTCCAGTTTCCCTTGGTTCGACGGGAAGAGAGATTCGGTAGAGCTCCGGAGCGTTACCTTTTGTACCACCGTAGCAAACGAATAGTTTGAAACCCGACACACCCAGCTGCAAAGATTCACCGCTGCAGCGCGAAATGCTCGGCTTTTGCCCTCTTGCCGAAACAGCACCTTCGGTGGCACGCCGGTTGCAGACGAGTCAAGTGGAAGGACCCGTTTGACCTTAGCGGTTTCAGAATCTCCAATCGTAGGACTTCATATGAAATTGGCTAGGACCATCGCAATTAACGAGCCCAACGACCCCACGAATGCGGTTCAGGCAATTGAAGCCTTGTCGCGTCCGCTGCGGATACCACTATCATTCCACCAGCAACGGCTCTGGTTCCTGTCGCATCTGGAGAGCGGCAGTGAGGCATGCCACATCCAACTGGGGCTTCGCGTTCGCGGCCAGCTTGACGAGGTGGCCCTACATTCGGCCTTGAACTGCTTGATGGCGCGTCATGAGGTACTGCGCACCACCTTCGCGGTGGAGGACGGCGAACCGTTCCAACAGATCAGGCCAGTGGACGTTGTGCCGCTTAAACGGGAGTATCTACCGGCCCCAGCGGAGGGGGAGGCAGAGGAGATACTAACTGAGTTAATGCGCTATGAAGGGCAGGCCGGGTTCGATCTGGAAGCCGGGCCGCTGATCCGCGCGCGGCTGGCGCGCTTACGCGAAGATGATCATTTGCTGCTGATCACCATGCATGAGATGGTCTCGGACAGTCAGTCCCGTGAGATCCTGCTACGCGAACTGAGCGAGTTCTACGCTGCGGCTCAAGAGGGCCGCGTAGCGCGGCTGAGGGCACTGCCAGTCCAGTATGCGGACTACTCGATTTGGCAGCGACGTTGGCTGACAGCTGAGGCTTTGGAGCGGCAGTTTAGATACTGGCTTCGAATGCTAAATAGCGCCTCAGCGGTGCCTGAGCTGCCGACCGACGTGCCACGTCCAGTAAAGCAGGAATTTGCAGGCAGCTACGTCGACTTCGTGTTGCACGAGACATTAAATGCAAAGCTGAAGGTGCTGAGCCAGCGTCGTGGAACCACGCTGTTCGTTACGGTGCTAGCGGGCTGGGCAATGGCGCTGGCGCGTTTGTCGGGTCAGGACGAGGTGGTGATTGGCACGCCGTGCCCAGACCGCACCCGGTCAGGAAGCAAGGGGCTGATCGGTTGTTTCTCCCACTGCTTGCCGCTGCGGATCGACCTGTCGGGCGATCCGACGCTGGAGACAGTGCTGGGGCGAGTGAATGCCGCCGTGCTTGGGGCCCTTGATCACCAGGATCTGCCCTTTGAGCAGGCGACGGACGTCGTTGGTCCAATTCGCAAAGGTGCTCAAACCCCAATTGTGCAGGTCATAGTCAAATCAGAAAATACTGTTGGAGAGACGGTGGAACTGCCAGGGCTCGAAATTGTATATTCTGACGCTGGTGATTGTGTCGCGCAATACGATCTGGCTCTTAATATCTTTGAGCTCGGCGAGGCTATTTGTGGCAGGCTAGTTTACCGGACATCGCTGTTTGGGCGGAGCTCCGCCGAGCGGTATGTGGCCTATTTGCAGCAGGCGCTAGGCCAATTGGCGGCCGATCCCGGGCAGCGACTCTGGTCAGCACCACGGCTGGCTAATGAACGTCGATTCCCGATTCAGTCGAATCTAACGGAAGCAGCCTCTCCCCGGGACCGCTCGGCTCACGAGTTGCCTGACTCGGAGGCGGACCGGGTCCCGGAAGTGATTGAACCCGGTGAGTTGAACGCGCTAGGACCCTCCGCGGCACCTCCGACTTGGGCTACTCAAGTACCGCGCACCAACTCGGAGCCGCGAACGCCTACCAGGGTTATCAATTTTATCGAGGGGACGCGTGTCGTTAGCGAGGGCGAACTGCAAAGCAACAGCATCATGCGTTGCCATGTCACAAAGTTTTACCACGAACAGATCATCAACAGCGGTTATTACGAACAGCTGAAGTATATTGTGCAGCCGTCATTCGCTGAATTCAACAGCGGCGGCAACTTGGATACCAGTGGTGAGCAAGATAACACGATATTTCCGGGTTTTCAGCATAAATACGCCCAAACAGGACTAATCATAGCGACAGACCGTTGCGTTTCATATTGTCGCTATTGTCTGAGAAAACGAATTGTCGGCAAAAATTCCGATGAGACAGCAGTTGATTTCGAAAGTATTAGAAAATACATCATGAATCACCCGGAGATTACAAATGTGCTAGTAACAGGAGGTGACCCGTTTGTTCTCAATACGGCAAGTCTGCAAAAATTACTTGGCAATTTGCTGGATATCCCTCATGTCGACTCGATCCGAATAGGCACTAAGGCACTGGCCTATCAGCCCAAGCGCTTCGATGACCCGGATCTGCCGGCGTTGTTTACGCGGATTCATAACGCAGGAAAGGCTGCAGTAATCGTTACGCACTTTGACCACATTGGCGAAATCTCCGCCCTCGCGGAGGCTAAAATTCGGCTCCTGCGGGCACAGGGCGTTCAGTTTCTTAACCAGACTGTGCTTCTCGCGAATGTCAACGATGATCCCGAGATCTTGGCTGCTACTTTCGCCAAGTGCCACCAGATGGGTGTGCGACCGTATTATCTATTTCAAGCCAGGCCGGTGAAAGGCGCATCTCATTTTCAGGTTTCGCTGCGCAGCGGAATAGAGATTGTGCGCGGCATCAACCAACGTCTCAGCGGTATCCAAAAAACATTCAAATACATCATGTCCCACTACACGGGAAAGATCGAGATCCTCGACATTGGAGCAGATGCCCGATTATACATGCGCTACCATCAAAACAATACTTGCGAGAAGATCGGAAAGATCTTCTCTCGGCCTCACCTTGAGGGCGCTTGCTGGTTGGACGACTTGCCTGAAGGTTAGGATTGAGAGGCGCACAACATGAAGTCCTCAAATTCGGAAGGTCCAGAGTAAGCCTCGCTCGAGGTACATGCGTCATCTTCTAAAAACCGGTCTCTTGGTGCGCGATACACAGGATTTAACCAACGGACTATCGGGGTACTGATTTACAGGCGTCTTTGCTCGGCAAGCGTTCAGGCAAAGGCGTTGCCCGCTCTCACCCTAAAGATCGCTCGGCTCATGGGCGGCTAGTCACGAGGAGTATTGCATGAGTTCTCAAGGGATTGCTTCGCACTTCGACCTGTTAAAAAAGCTAAACCCATTGGCCTTCATGGCGATCGAACCGCGAGTTGTTGCAGAACAGTCCGCCCGCCACGACGATCTGGCCAATCTCTCGCGCAACGAATTCACCTCGGAAGGACGCGGGGCGGATTACCTCGATAGCATTCAATTGTCGCTGCTAGCGCGATCCGAAGGTGTGATGGATCTTCTTGGGAAGATGCACCCCAATGGTTGCGAAGGACTTAGTCCATCACTGATTATCTGCGATCTGCTAGCTGGTGACGGATATGTGAACAAGGTAGCTCATCGAATCTTGGGTGAGGTGCGCTGCCCGACGTTCATCAACTCTGATATCTCCCAGTTCATGGTGGACCGCTGCATCCGGGACGGCCTGTTTGCGATCTGGCAAAGTGCGGCCGATCCGTACTGCATTAGAGATGGCTCGGTGGATGGGGTGCTGATGGCTTACGGAACGCATCACATCCCGCGCGCTCTGCGCGCCACCGCTGTTCAGGCATCTGCGCGAATTCTTCGGCCCGGTGGCATCCTTGTTCTTCATGACTTCGAAGAAGGCTCACCCACTGCCCGCTGGTTCGCTGACGTGGTGTCCACTCATTCCGTGACGCCTCACGAATATCCTCATTTTACAGCTGGCGAAGTGCTCGATTTATTCGCTTCTGCGCAGTTCGATCACATAACAGTGCAGCGTATCGCAGACCCGTTTGTTATGGTCGGGGCGAACAAACAAAGTGCTTTGCAACTATTAGCCGAATATGTGGTGAAGATGTATGGTCTGGAAGAACTGCGGTCCGACCCGAAGCGTGTGCTCGAACTTCTTGACAATTATTTCGGGCTCATCGTGACGCCAACCTCTTGCGGTCAGTTCGAAGCGCGTATAACGCGCAATGCCTTGGTCGGGAGCGGGCGACGCTTGTGAAAGATGGTGTCGCTTATCAAAAAGAGGCGAACCTCTTGCTCGTCAGACGGAAGGAGCGCTCGACCACGTTGCTGTCGATCTCCCGGCGAGCTTGGTTTTCTGGCTGATCAAGCCGAGCTTTTGGCGCAGCCAGGGTTCGAGATCGGCGATGATAGCGCGGCTATTTTCCTGACGCATCGCACGGCGTCCTCGGCCGGTCGGCCGCGGATGCCGTCCTCGATCTTACAGAGATCGGCGATCCGTCTCAGCGCCTTCACTGGCGATCGGCGCGCGACCGGCTGCCGCCAGTTCATAGAAGCGTCGGCGCACATGTGCCCAGCAAAAGGCGAGCGTGACACTAAATTGAAATTGGACCACTCGACCGGATCATCGCGAATCTTGGTGTGCTCGATATAAACCTTGTTGAACTCACCGACGGGGTCTGACAAAGAACTTCGATACGCAACATAATTAATCTGCTTCCCTTGCCGCAGGAGTGCCGCCCCCGCCGGGCAAAATATCATGCTGCTAGGGCTAAAGCGAATATTTACGATTGGATATGGTATGACAGGACCTGACCAGGAAGTCCTGTGGCGCGATAGAAGGTGCTCTTGCCCGCTCGGTTTCTATTTCTTTTTCGCCAGCTCAGCTTTCGGCTTGTTCACCCATCTTGCTCCGTTCGGGGTTCGGAACCCATGCATCGCTGCATGCCGCAGCATTTCGATGAGAAATCCAGCGGCTGGAGGAATCGGTGTCTGTGGATCATGGACAAGATAGATCTCGCGTTCGACCGCGGGACTTACCAGCTTTTTTTGGGTAATCTCACAAAACTGCATCATAGGCAGGACAAGGCTAGGCACGACGGATATTCCTAGATCGGCGGATACGAGGCCCGCAACCGTGCCGACGTCCCGAGCCTGTGTGATGGTCCCGAGCTGGATTTCGGCAATTTGCAAAGCGCGATCAACACAAGTGCGAACGCTGCTCAATGGATCGAACGCAACGAAGTCTTCGCCATTTAAGTCGTTCCAGGACACCGTCTCCAATCCCACAAATCTGTGCGATTTCGAGCATATGCACACCAGAGTATCCGCCGCGATCTGCTCACAGATCAGCTGTCCGCTTGCCTTTGGGAAGGATGTGATACCAAAATCAACTTGTCCGTCGCGCACGTAGCGAACAACCTCATCCGCGAAACCGTCCTTCACCGAGATTCTGACGTTGGGTCTGCCTTTCCGGAATTCGGAAATGAATGTCGGAAGCATGATAGACGCAACAGATGAAAGTGCAGCTAGGCTCACGACCCCGTTTAATCCGCTGTGATATAGCTGGAACCGTGACATCGCGCTGTCGAATTCCTCAAGAACACGCCGCGCATTCATCAACAGCTGTTCGCCGGATGCCGTAAGAACCACCCTTCTTGTGGTGCGCTCGAACAGGCGTGTGTCCAGTTCCTCCTCAACCTCCACGATCGTTCGGCTTAAAGCCGATTGCGCGATGTTCAGTGAGCGAGCCGCAGCCGTATACCCGCCACGCTCCGCGACCGCGACGAACGCCCGTAAATGCCTGAGGGTAACATTATTGCTCATTCGCGATTGATCTATACTCAAAACATGTTGGACGCGCAATAGATTTGAGGCGAATGTATCAGGATCAGCGTCTTGAGAGATTGTCCATGAACGAAGTCGTGACGAAGCAAGAAGACCAAGCGTTTCACATTATCTTCAACCGACCCGAACGGATGAATGCCGTCAATGAAGCCCTGTATCAACAGACGTTGGATGCGCTGAACCATGCAGATAAGGACCCCGAGATCCGATGCGTGATCCTGTCCGGAAACGGCCGCGCTTTCTGTGCCGGTGCTGATCTGAAGGTCCACAAATCCGGCGAACGGACGCGCGATGAGCGCGAGGCGTATATTATGCTCGGGCAGCGCGTGTGCGAACGAATTCAGACGATGAAGACGCCAGTCATTGCCGAGGTGCACGGCTATGCTTTAGGCGGCGGGGCGGAAATCGCGACCTCTGCTGACTTTCTTATCATATCCGAGGACGCCCAGCTCGGATTTCCAGAAATTGCCATTGGAACCTATGTGGGGGGAGGTGTGACGCTCCGCCTTCCCAGGCTCATCGGGTTGAGGAATGCCGCCAAACTCTTGCTGCTGGGCGACAGGATAACCGGCGCAGAATGCCTGGAGATTGGCCTGGCAACCGAGGCTCCGGCAGCGCATCAGTTGAAGGAGCGCACGGCGGCGTTAGTGGAGCGGATCGTCAAGAACGCACCATTGTCAATGGCTCGTCTTAAGGCGGCGATCAACTTACCACAAAGCCCCGACAAGCTTTTTCGGGCCGAGGCCGAAGACCTGCTGGCGATCATGGAAACCAGCGATTGGGCAGAAGGCGTCGCCGCCTTCGCGGAACGCCGCTCGCCCCGTTTCGAAGGAAGATAGAAATGACCGTGGGGCACCACAATGAAGCAACGGCCTTGAACGGCGTACTCGCCTATGGCGAGCCGGAATTGCCAGCTCCCACAGGCCGCCAAAATGAAGCGACAGCCTTGAGCCGAGTACTGGAGCCGCATTCTGTAGCGATCATCGGGGCCTCGGCAAACCCTGACAAGCGCGGCTATCAGATCATCAAGGCGCTGAAGAACGCCGGCTACGGCTATCCGATCCTGCCGGTCAATCCTAAAGGAGGGACAATCCTCGAGTTGCCAGTTTTCAGCGACGTCGATGCCCTTCCCGAATGTGTGGACATCGCGGTGATCGTTCGGCCGGCGGAGGAAGTGCCGGATATCCTCATCCAGTGCGGTAAAAAAGGGATCGCCGGCGCAGTGGTTCTGGCGCACGGGTTCCGTGAGCGAGGCGACAAGGGTTCTGCCGCGGAAACGAGATTGCTTGATGCCTTAAAGAAAAGCGGGGTCCGGATTATTGGACCGAATACATCGGGAATGCTGAACTGCACTGTGCAGGCTGACCTCATTGGCCTGCCGGAACTGCCTCCGAGTGGGCCAATCAGTGTTCTAACCCAAAGCGGCAACATGGTGCTTTCGGTCGTCGAAGACAGTCGCTCCATCAATGGCCCCGGCTTCGATGTCATCGCGGGACTCGGTAACCAGACCGATATCGAATATGGCGAATTGATCGAGGAGCTTTCCCGACGTGAAAGCACCCGCTCAATCGCCATCTACAACGAGGGCTTTCTTGACGGCCGCGGATTCCTTGACGCGGCGGCACGCGTGGGGCTGAGCTGCCCGATTGTGATGCTGCGCGGCGGGAGATCCATTGAGGGTCGGAAGGCGGCGCTTTCCCATACAGGTTCGATTGCCGGCGCCGACGAAATCGCCGTAAAGGTGTTGGCGCAAATGGGCGTAACCCTAGTCGATCGTTCGGATGAGTTGTTGCCGGTTGCTGCTCTTCTCGCAACCAGTCCACTTCCTAAACCAAAAACCGGGATTGCGGTTCTGACCGATGGTGGTGGACACGCAACACTCGCCGTTGATGCGTTGTCACGGGCGGGGGTGCCGCTAGCATCCCTCTCGGAAGACACCAAAACCAAGCTGAGAAGTGTCCTCGGCGACGAGGCCAGTGTCGAAAATCCGATTGATGTTGCAAGCGCCGCTGACGCCTATCCCGACGTTTTCCCCGAATGCATCGAAATTCTGGCGTCAGATCCCCAGGTAGGGCTCGTTCTGACAAACGGGTTGTTTGGAGCCTACCACATAAGGTTCGATGAATCTCTGTTGAAAGCAGAGAATTCGGCGGCCGAGCGGATCGTGGCTTTGCGGAAAGCCAGCGGCCTGCCTATGGTTTTTCATAGCTGCTACGGCAATCGCAAGCCGGAGAATCACGACATCTTACGAAACGGCGGCATCCAGATTTTCCCCTCTATCGATTGGGCCGTGACCGGGTCCAAGGCACTGTTTGAAAGGGCTAATTGGCTTTCTAAACAGAATAGCAATGCCGATAGGCTGGCACCGGACGCGCGCCGCGTTTTCGTTCCCAGCGGGCTATCGGCAGAGACGACAGCCCGCGAGATGTTGCAGAAACTGGGCGTGGACACTGGCGAATGGTCGGCGGCAAGCGATGCCGGGGCCGTAAGTTCGGTAGTCTCTAGTTTTGGCAAGCCCTGTGCGGTGAAGGTGGACTCGTCCGTCATCGTGCACAAGTCCGATGTCGGTGGTGTTCGCCTCGGCGTGACGCGAGAGGCGGCGAGCGCCGCCGCGGATGACATCACGAGGGCCATGGCGTCCCAGGCTCCCCCGGTGACGACCTTCGGTTTCATCGTCACGCCGATGGTGGATCACGGCTTGGAGTTGTTCGTGGGTGCCGTCAACGATTCAGTCTTCGGCCCGGTGGTCTTGTTCGGCTCAGGGGGTGTGCTGGTCGAAGCGGTTAAGGACGTGACCTTTCGCGCGGCGCCGCTTTCTCCGGCGGAAGCTTTGGACATGATCAACGAGACGGGTGTTGCGAAGATCCTCGATGGTTTCAGAAACTATCGGCCAGTCGACAAGCGGTCCCTTGCCGAATTTATCTCGTCCGTCTCCCTCGCGGTCATGAGGATGGAAAATCTCTCAGAACTCGACATCAACCCGATCATCGCGAACGAAAGCGGGATCTACCCCGTCGATGTGAGGTTGGTCGGAAAATAAGAGAAGCCTGATGTCTAGCCTAGCAAAAGCACAGATCGTGTCGGCCTTTTTGTCACCGACATTCACGACGGCGGCGCTGACACAGTCCGATTTTACGGCGATCTGATCTTCTTTCTCGAGGCGGAGGCCCGACCCGAATGGTTGAATTCGTTCGCATCGCCGAGATGGGGCCGCGCGACGGCCTACAGAATGAGAAGCGGCTCGTGCCGACCGCCGAGAAGATCCGGCTCGTCGACTTGCTGTCCGACTGCGGCTTCCAAATGATCGAAGCGACCTCCTTCGTGTCGCCGAGATGGGTGCCGCAGATGGCTGATGCGGCGGAGGTTATGGCCGGCATCCGTCGTGCGCCCGGCGCCGTCTATGCGGTGCTGGTGCCCAACATGAAGGGCTACGAGGCCGCGCGGGCGGCGAAGGCTGGCGAAGTCGCCGTGTTCGCGTCAGCCTCCGAAACTTTTAGCCGCAGGAACATTAACTGCTCGATTGCCGAAAGCCTCGAGCGTTTCCGCCCTGTGCTCGCCGCGGCTGCCGCCGACGGCATTCCGGTGCGAGGCTATGTCTCCTGCATCACCGACTGCTCTTACGAAGGACCGATACAGCCGGCTGCCGCTGTGAAGGTTGTGACCGAACTCCTTGATATGGGCTGCTATGAGATTTCGCTGGGCGACACCACGGGCCAAGGAACGCCCGCAACCATCGCGGCCATGCTCGATGCTGTGTTGGAAGCGGTGCCGGCCGGGAGACTTGCTGGACATTATCATGACACTGGGGGCCGCGCCCTCGATAACATTCTGGTAAGCTTGGAGAAGGGCCTACGCACCTTTGACGCTGCGGTTGGCGGACTTGGCGGCTGCCCCTTCGCCGTGGGAGCAAACGGCAATGTCGATACCCTCGCCGTCGCGGCAATGCTAGCGGGCCGGGGCTATGAGACCTGCCTCGACATGGAGCGATTGGAGGAGGTGGCCCGCTTCGCGGGCAGCCTTAGAGAGGAGCGGCCATGATCTTCGACACTATCTGCATCATGACCGACGAGATCGGCGTCGCTACGTTGACCCTCGTCCGCCCGGACAAGCACAACGCTATGTCGGGACAGATGATCGCCGAACTTGCGGGCGCCGCCGAACTGCTCGCCAATGACGACAATGTGCGAGCGGTGGTGCTGACGGGCGAAGGCGACAGCTTCTGTGCGGGCGCCGATCTCGCCTGGATGCGGGCGCAGGCCTCCGCCGCGCGTGACGAGCGAATCGCCGAGGCCATGAAGCTGGCGCTGGCTCTTCGCGCGCTCAACGAATTACCCAAACCCCTGATCGGCCGCATCAACGGCCAGGCATTCGGTGGCGGTCTCGGCCTGATGAGCGTCTGCGACGTTGCGGTGGCCGTCGACACCGCTAGGTTCGGTTTCACCGAGGTCCGGTTAGGACTCATCCCTGCTACGATTTCTCCTTATGTTCTGGCTCGGATGGGAGAAGGCCGGGCGCGGCGGGTCTTCATGTCAGGCAGGATAATCGACGCCAAATGAAGCCCGCGACCTCGGACTGGTTTCCCGGGTCGTGCCGCCGATCGACTTGGAGGCGGCGGTCGAGGCTGAGGTCCGGCCCTATCTCTCGGCCTCGCCGCGGGCGGTCGCCGCCGCCAAGGCGCTTGTGCGCCGACTTGGGTCGGAAATCGACGACGCAGTGATCGGCGAGACGGTCGCTCTGCTGGCCGATGTATGGGAAACGACCGACGCCGCTGACGGAATCGCGGCCTTCTCCGATCGCCGCAGACCGCGTTGGCAGGCGTGAGGCCGGCCGGGAGCCGTTCGTTGGTCGTCGCTCCAAGTAGATTTGTGCCTAAATGAACTCCCTCAGGGAACGCATTCTGAGCGCTGAATGAGGATGGATCTCGTCGTACAACTCGACCATGGAACGCCCGCAGATCGATGTTGATCGCGAACTTCTTTATCCATGGCATCCCTGGGCTGACCGGCAGGTCTTTCTCCATGCGGTCGATCAAGAAGGGTGACCTGGCGGTGTTCCGCTGCACCCTTTCTGGCCCACCGGTGGCTGGAAATACCGGGGTGGTTATTCGATCGGAGGGTCACCGCGAACAGCCGCATGACGACTGCTCCGCTTGTCAACTTGCCGCGATAGGCGCCCGGCGATCCTCCTCCGGGGCTGCTGTCCCATCTCAATCGCCGGAGAATGGCGCAGCATTGGACTCCGACGGTTCGAGCCGGAAGACAGGCGGCAGTTCTCCCATGTGAAGCGTCCGGCCAGATGTGTTCAAGCTGCGCGTCACGTACCAAGTCCGCGCTTGCTGCCGCTGCTGTGCTGACCACGTGCCATTTTCCCGTCGCGACAGCAACGCATTCCAGTCGCTGACTCAAAGGCGAAAACGCGCATCTGACAGATGCCTTGCGCTCAGGTAAGACAGGTCGCGGTCGCGGTCCTACCCAGGCTTTTCACCACCCTGAGTTCATCTGAAAACCAGATGATCACAATACACAAACTGAATTTGACCTAGCCCTCCTGGAAGCTGAACATCGGCCAACAAAAAACGCAATTTGGGAAACGTTCAGATGCACAGCGTTGAGTCCTTCCGTGATTTGCAGCGCGAAGCAACGGAGTGGCGACGCTACCTCCATGAAAATCCAGAGCTCGACTATCGGGAACACAACACAGCGAAGTTCGTGATCGATAAACTGGCATCGTTCGGGATCAATCATATCGAAACGGGGATAGCTGAGACCGGCATCGTCGCACTTATTCAGGGGCAAGGGGGAGATGGACCGACGATCGGATTGAGAGCGGACATGGATGCCCTGCCAATCGTTGAGGCGTCAGGCAAATCCTGGTCCTCGAAAAACCCAGGCATAATGCATGCATGCGGCCACGACGGTCATACAGCTATGTTGCTGGGTGCTGCGAAACATCTTGCGAGTACGCGCAACTTCAGGGGATCCGTCGCCTTAATCTTTCAGCCGGCAGAAGAAGTAGAATTTCCGACGGGAGCTCAAAGGATGGTCCAGGAAGGCATTATGGACCGTTTCGACATATCCCAGGTTTTCGGCATGCATAACTTGCCAGGCATGGAAATTGGCAAATTCGCCATCTGCGATGGTCCTATCATGGGCTCGCAGGACGACTTCGACATTGTTGTGAAGGGCAGGGGCGGCCATGCGGCTTACCCACATAGAACTATCGATCCCGTCACCATAGCAGCACAGATTATCGTCGGCCTACAAATCTTAATCTCTCGCAAAACCGACCCCATGGAGTCTCTGGTGATTTCCGTCACCAAGCTGAAGGCCGCACAGGCTTACAACATCATTCCCGATCAAGTTGAAATTGCCGGAACGGTCAGAACTCTCGTGCCAGCCCTGCGAGACTTCGCCGAACAAGAGATTGCGGCAGCCGCACAGGGCATTGCGCGCGGCTTCGGCGCGGATATCGAATTCAAATACCGTCGCTCCGTTCCGGTCACTGTCAACTGCACGGAGGAAACTACTTTAGCGGCTAAGGCGGCACGCGACCTAGTCGGGCCTGCATCGGTGAATCATAAGATGAAGCCACGTATAGGTGCGGAGGACTTTGCCTATATGCTTGAGAAGCGGCCAGGTAGTTTTATCTTCCTTGGGAATGGACCTACCGCTCTTCTGCATCACCCCGCCTATGACTTCAATGACGAAGCCTTGCCTTATGGGATAGGCTATTGGGTAAATGTGGTCGAGACAGTGTTGCCTATGTGAGCTCGACTGTCCCCACCAGTTTGCGTGCGAACTCGTATTCAGAAGAAAAGTCATGAGTATAAAAATACCTCACGCTCCTACGCGCTGAGGACCGACCGCTTCTGAAAACTACTCCGTTTGCTACATCAGATAGTTTCGTTGGTTACGGTTGCCTGAGCCAGCGGACAGCCAGCGTGACGGCCGCAGATATCACTATCAACAACGAAGCGGCGGGGATCTTATGGATCGCCAATGCGCTAACTTCTGGAGCGTGTTGTAGGCGCTGCCAGAGCGGAATAGGAGAGACTGAATGAAAGTTCTCGTCCCGGTGAAGCGGGTTGTGGATGCGAACGTCAAGGTTCGCGTGAAGGCTGATGGTTCGGCGGTGGAGCTGGCCAACGTCAAGATGGCGATGAATCCCTTTGACGAAATCGCGGTGGAAGAAGCAATCCGGCTGAAGGAAGCCGGCAAGGCCGAAGAAATCATCGTCGTCTCGATCGGCCCGCAGCAGGCGCAGGAAACACTGCGCACCGCGCTCGCCATGGGCG
>NZ_RZQY01000170.1:0-9933 GCF_003998575.1 Mesorhizobium sp. M7A.F.Ca.CA.001.10.2.1
TTCCTTGTCTTGGCGATGACATAGCCGGTGTCGACGTCGATATCGGCGCCCAGCGCCTGCAGGCCCTCGAGGAACAGATCGACCGGCCGCGTGCCGATGGCGCAACCGCCCGGCAGCGACACTTTGGCTTCGCCCATGCGGGCCAGCAGCGGGCCGATCACCCAGAACGAGGCGCGCATCTTCGACACCAGTTCGTAGGGCGCTGTGGTGTCGACGATGTTGCGGGCGGAGAAGTTGATGGTGCGCGAATAGCCCTCATTCTGCTTCTCGCGGCGGCCATTGACCGAATAATCGACGCCGTGGTTGCCCAGGATGCGGATCAGTTGCTCGACATCGGCCAGATGCGGCACGTTTTCCAGCGTCAGCGTGTCGTCGGTCAAAAGCGAGGCGATCATCAAAGGCAGCGCCGCGTTTTTCGCGCCCGAGATCGGAATGCTTCCGGAGAGCTTGTTGCCCCCGACAATTCTGATGCGATCCATGGAAGAACGTCCCTCTCGGCCAAAAAGGGCCGGTTCAATCGTTTGAGTAGCGGCCCGTCTAGACCATTGGCCAATCTGGTTCAAGAATTACGCTGGTTCAAGAAATGGGATTTCGCCCACCCCGGGCCAAGAGTGGCCGATTTGAGTTAATCTTTTTGTATTTCCTTCGATGCAGCGAGCCCGTCCGGCCGCTCGTCGGCATCGCCGGTCCGCCGCGAGCGTGACTGCGCCTTGCGCTTCTGCAGATTGGCGCGCAATTGCTCGGCCAGCCGATCCTTGCGGATTGTTGCGCTGTTTTTCGGTGGACCATCCTTTTTCACTGGAATTGCCTTGTCGTCCATCGCCCCGTCCCCGCCGGCGACCCACCAGCTTGCTGTTCAGGGATAGCCAACATTGTGGCACTGCCATGTCATTAAAAGCTATCCGGCAAAGGCTTTCACAGAAGCGTTGCGCTTGGCCTTGCGCTTGCCGGTTCGATATGGCAGAAGCCCCGCCATCAGCGGCTGCGGTAGCTCAGTGGTAGAGCACTCCCTTGGTAAGGGAGAGGTCGAGAGTTCAATCCTCTCTCGCAGCACCAGTTTCCAACATCCTTGTTGCCGCACATTCGTTCTCTGCATTTGCGAGGGCGAGGCGGCTACATGGGAACGGCGCGGCCGTCGTGCTGGCGGACCTCATCAGCCGTGCATTGCTCCAGAAAATGGCTGCCACAGGCAACTCCAGCCGAAACGCGTTCTCGGAAGCGACACGATTCGTTAACCAAGATGCTGTTCATCAACATGACGTGTTGTGGCATGGACGCCTGTCTGCGTCGGTCAAGTCCATGCTTGTCAGGAAGAGGGCTGAAAGGCTCTTCATCTGGGCGGGAACCTGAAATCGCCCGAAACAAAAGAACGTGCAAGGCATGAACGTGAGCGAAAACGTGCAAAACGCCCCCCGTGCTTCCCGTCTTTGGACACTGCCTGCCATCATCGCAGCGTTCCTTTGCCTGTGTGTCACCGGCGCGTTCGCGGAGACGCGTGCTTTGAAGATTCAACATCTCCATACGGGCGAGAAGGCTGAAATCGTCTTCAAGCGCAATGGGCGCTATGATCCGGCGGGATTGAAGAAGATCAATCTCATGCTGCGCGACTGGCGTCGCAACGAACCGACGAAGATGGATCCGCGCCTGCTCGATCTTGTCTGGCAGGCCTATCGCGCCAGCGGCTCGAGAGCCTATATCCACGTGGTCAGCGCCTATCGGTCGCCAGCGACGAACGCCATGCTGCGCAGCCGCTCGAAGGGCGTGGCTCGGGAAAGCCAACACATGGTTGGCCGCGCGATGGACTTCTTCCTGCCGGATGTGCCGCTGAAGAAGCTGCGCGACATCGGCCTCAAGATGCAGGGCGGCGGCGTAGGCTATTACCCGACCTCCGGTTCGCCTTTCATACATATGGATGTCGGCAATGTGCGGCATTGGCCGGGCATCAGCCGCCAGGAACTCGCAAGGGTATTCCCGAACGGCAATACGCTGCATGTGCCGAGCGACGGCAAACCGCTGCCCGGTTATGGGCAGGCGTTTGCCGCCTACAAGTCGCGCAAGGGCGCCGGCACGCCCAACATCGACCTGGCAAGTGCCGACGGCGGCCAACGCAGGCCGGCGCGCGGCCTGCTGGCGACGCTTCTGGGTGGGCGCGGCGCGGACGAGACCGATGATGTCGCCGAAGCGGTGCCGGCGCCACGCAAGCCGGCCAAGTCCGTTGAACCCAGGCCCGCCGGCATCGCAATCGTGCCGCCGCAGGATGCCCAGCGCGCCGACATCCAGATGGCTTCCGTCGATAGGGCCGAAGAATCGCCGATTGGACCGGAGGGGAAGACGCCTGAAGCGATCGTCATGGCCATGGCGCCGGGCTCGGTGCCGCTGCCAGCCTTCGCCCCGCGCAGCGGGTCCACGACCAGCATTCCGACCCCGCAACTCGCGCCGCTTGCAGCAGCCAACGCTTCCACCGCGCGGGCCGAACTGGCCAATCCAACAGCAACCGATGCTGAAATTCCCTCGGGCAAGTCGGCCGGTCCCGCGGGCGGCGCGCCGGACATGGTGGCGTTCAACATCCCGTTGCCGACATGGCGACCGGAAAGCCCGACGCGCCAGCTTGAAGCAGACAAATCCGGCGATGCGGTCGCTGCCTTGCTGGCCTTGAACCACGCCGATGACGGCCACAATGGGTTGGCCGGCCAGCGGGTCTCGGTTGCCCAATCGAAGCCCGAAGATCGCGTCAGGACCAGCCCGAAGGCCGACCGTGTCCAGCCAAATCTCGATCCCGAAGCCACCGCGGTCATCGTGCCGGCAGCGTTGTCCCGGCCGATTGAGACAGGTCGTGGCATCGCCGGCGGAGCTAGCCCTGCGGCGCCCGTCATTGCCGCCAATCTCATCCGCACAGCGCCGGAGCACATCTATCTCGATGGATTCCAGCCGCGAGGACGGACCTCCGATCACCGGCGCTTCACCGGTTCCGCGGTCAAGTTCCTGCCCATCGCCAGCTTCAAATAGACGCCAGCCCTCGTTCGAGCCGACGTGGATGTGTTGCACGACTGGCTTGGCTGCCATGGGATAGCAAGTCATGCCGAACTCTCGATGGCTCTGTAAGAGAAGTTCCAAATTTGACAAACATGTGTGAAATTGTAAGATAATCGTCTTTCCGTCGGCGATGGGCGATGACAATGTCGATCCGCGAAGAACTGGCCAATACGACCGTGGCGTTCACCTCCGCGGAAGAGAAGATCGTCCAGGTCCTGCTCGCTGATTATCCGATGGCGGGGCTGGGCACCGCGACCCGGCTGGCACGGCGCGCTGGCGTCAGTGACCCGAGCGTGACGCGGCTGATGAGCAAGCTTGGCTATGTCGGCTTTGCCGATTTCCAGGCACGCCTGCTCACCGAAGTTGAATCCAGGCTGCATTCGCCGCTTTTGATGATGGAGGCCAAGCGCCCGGGCGGCTCCAGCGAAGGCACCGCACTTGCCTATTTCCATTCGGTTTCCGACAGCCTGGAGCGCACGCGCACGGCAGTGCCGGTGCAGGCCTACACGCGCGCCGTCAACCTGCTGCTGGAGAGCAAGGGGCAGGTCGTGCTGCTGGGCGGCCGGTTCAGCCGGCATATCGCCTCCATGCTGGCCGGCTACCTCCTGCAGTTCCGCTCCGGCGTGCGCGACATCGGTTCGTTGAGCCCCGCCGATTTCGACCTGTTGATCGACCTTGGCAAGCGCGACCTCCTCGTCGTGTTCGACTACCGGCGCTATCAGTCGGACGTGGTGAGCTTTGCCCAGCAGGCCAAGGAGCGCGGCGTCTCCATCCTGCTGTTCACCGATGTCTGGCTGTCGCCGATATCTGACATAGCGGACCTGACCATGGTCGCGGCGATCGACGCCAACTCGCCGTTCGACACGCTGGCAACGGCCGTTGCCCAGATGGAAACCGTGTTCGCCCACGCGCTGGAAGGCCACGGCGCCGGGGTGCGCAAGCGCATCGAGGACATCGAGAAGATCCGCAGTGCCAATGCGGTCACGCTCGATACCGCCCTGTCGTCATCGGCCGACGACGCCGCCAAATCCAAAACCACAAGGAAATAGTGTCGTTGCGCCCAGTGCAGCGATGCAAAGCGCCGCGACGCAGAGAAGGAAGCGACGATGCCCGACAACCAGACCATCATCGATGCCGTGCAGGCTGAGATCGAGACCGATCGCGACTGGTTGATCGGGCTGACCCGCGACATGGTCCGCATCCCTTCGGTCAACCCCAAATTCGAGCCCAATCCGGCGATCAACCGCGAGGCGGATGTCCAGGCGCTGCTCGAACCGATCCTCAAGCAGGACGGGTTCAGGACCGAGCAATGGGATGTCTTGCCCGGTCGGCCCAATCTGGTCGGCGAATGGGCGGGAGACGAGGATCGCAGCCTGATCCTGTGCGGCCATATCGACGTCGTGCCGGTCGGCGCGATGAAGGATTGGTCGGTCGATCCGTTCGGCGGCGAGATCACCAATGGCCGCCTCTATGGCCGTGGCGCCGTCGACATGAAGGGCGGCGTCGCCGCCTGCATCGCCGCCGCGCGCGCGATCCGCAAGGCGGGCATCACGCTGCAGGGCCGGCTCGCCATCCACTCGGTCGTCGACGAGGAAGCCGGCGGCTTCGGCGCCATGGACGCGGTGAAGAAGGGCAAGCTCGCCAAGGCGGTGCTGGTCGCCGAACCGACCTGGGGTGATGTCCTGCCGGTCGAAGGCGGGCTTGAATGGGCGCGGGTGACGATCCGCGGGCGCAACGCCCATTCGGCGCTGCGCTACAACGAGATCTATCCGCAGCGCCACGACAAGGAGCGGCTCGAGCCGGGCGTCAACGCCATCGAGATCGCCGCCCGTTTCATCGCCGCCGTGCGCCAGTATGAGCTGGACCGGACGCGGGCGAAATCGCATCCATTGCTGCCGCTCGGTATGAACACCATCAACATCGGCGTCATGCATGGCGGAACCGGCCTTGGCCAGCATGGCCTGCCGACCGTCATGACCAACCCGGCCATCATTCCCGACGTCGCGGTGCTCGATCTCGACATGAAATTCCTGCCCGATGAGAACTCGGCCGACTACCGCCGCGATTTCGAGACGTTCGTCCACCATTTCGCCCAGACCGATGCGTGGCTGCGCGACAACCCGCCTGCGATCCAATGGGAGCTCGGCGGGCTGTATTTCCCGCCGATGAACACGCCGGTCGATCATCCGCTGGTGACATCGCTGATGAAGCGCAAGGCCATGGTCGGCAAGGCGCCGCAGGCTCGCGGCTTCGTCGCCGTGTGCGATGCCGCGCACTATGCCGGCGCCGGCGTCGACGGTGTCATCTTCGGCCCCTCAGGCGACGGGTTTCACGGTTCCGACGAATATGTCGAGGTCGAATCGGTGGTCGAGACCGCCAAGGTGATCGCCGCTTCGGCCATCGACTGGTGCGGCATCCGCTGAGGCGCAGCCGCTATTCCGAAACGATCAGCCCGGGCGTTTCAGGCGTCCGGCGACGGCGCCCCATGAAGCCTTGATCATGCCGACCAGGCCGCTCGGGTAGGCCAGCATCACGCCGATGATCAGCATCGCCGTGATCATCGGCCGCCACGCGCCGAAATCGGCCATCCATTCGGCGAAGATCGTCAGCACGAAGGAGGCGACGATGGCGCCGTAGATGGTGCTGGTGCCGCCAAGCAGCACCATCGACAGGATGATGGTCGCCAGGCTCATGCCGAAGACGTCGATCGAGGCATTGCGCTGGTAGGCGGCGTAAAAGGCGCCGGCGATGCCGGTGAAGAAGGCGCTCGCGGCAAGCGTCAGCATGCGCTGGCGCACGATCGAGACGCCGCGGCTGATGGCGTATTCCTCATTGTCGCGCAAGGCGACGATACTGGCCCCGGCGCGTGAGCGCACAAACACGCGCAGGAACAGCGTACTTGCCACCAGCAGTGCCAGCGCGATGTAGAAATAGGCTGATTTGCCGTCGCGGACCATGTTATGGTCGAAGATATAGAGTCCGGGAATGCGCACCAGCCCTTGCGTGCCGCCGGTGATGGCCGACTGGCTGATGATCACCTGCATCACCAGCTGCGCGAAGCCGAAAGTGACCAGGATGATGTAGATGCCCTTCAGCCGCAGGATCGGGATGGTCACCAGGATCGCCGCCAGGGTTGCGATGACACCGCTGGCAAACAGCGCGATCCACGGGTCGAATTCGGCCAGCTTGGTCAGCAGGCTGTAGGCATAGACGCCGATGCCGAACAGCGCCAGATGGCCGAAATTGAAGACGCCGCCATAACCGAGGCTGAGGTCCCAGTTCGAGGCGACGATCGCATAGATGAAGGCCATGATCAGGATGTGGCGGGCATAGGTGTCACCGAAGATCAGCGGCAGCAGCGCCAGCAGGGCGAAGCCGAGCACGAAGCCGATGGCCTCCTGCTTCCACGGCGTGCGGCCTGGAGCGATCGGGGTTGCCGCCTCGGCGTGGCCAGGCGCGATCAGCGATGTCGTGTCGGTCATGCTAGGCCTCGGGAGCGGCTGGCAAAGATGCCCTCGGGGCGCACCATCAGGGTCAGGATGAGCACGCCGAACAGCAGTGCCGGCGTCCAGTACAAGCCGAAATAATAGCTGCAGGCTGCCTCGAAGAAGCCGATCAGATAGGCGGCGAAGATCGGACCCGATACGCTCGATATGCCGCCGAAAACGACGACGATCAGCGCCTTGAGCAGCGGGTCGCTGCCCATCACCGGCGACATGAAACGGTAGCCGCCCATGAAGATGCCGGCGAGCCCGGCCAGCGAAGCGGCAATGGCGAAGGCCAGCCCATAGAGCGCGGTGACGTTCAGCCCGACAAGGTGGCTGGCATCTTCATTTTGCGCCACGGCGCGGAGCGCCAGCCCCAGCCGCGTGCGGTTGAGGAACACCCAAAGTGCGGCCAGGATCAGCGGCGTGATCACGATGATGGCGATCTGGTGCAGGGAGACGCCGACGCCCCCGATGGTGGCGTTGCCGGCGATCAGCGCCGGGATCTGTTTCGAGCGCGGTCCCCAGATGGTCAGCGCGCCGTTCTCGATCAGCGACCCGGCCGCCAGCGTGGTGATGACGACGACCAGCACGATGTTGGGTCGGCCGATCAGCGGCCGCACGACGCTCGCCTGCAGGATCCAGCCGACGCCGGCCATGACGACGACGGCGATCGGAAAGGCGACCGCCGCCGGCAGGCCGAGTTCGACCAGCTGCCAGGCGATGTAGGCGCCCAGCATCATGAACACGCCATGGCTGAAATTGAACACGCCGATCGTCGTCCAGACCAGAGCCAGCCCGACCGCCATCATGGCGTAGAGCGAGCCCTGGAACAGGCCGCCGAACAGGATTTCCGCCAATGCGCTCATCTTCGGATTTTCCTAATGGCCAAAATACATCGACATGATCTCGCCGTGGTCGAGGCTTTCGCCCGGCTTGATCTCGGTCGCCACCGCGCCATGGTTGACGAGGTAGAGTTGCTGCGTCAGCTCCAGCAGGAATTCGATATCCTGCTCGACGACGATCAGCGGCACGCCGCCGCGCGAAATGTCCATGACGGAGGCGCAGAGTTCGTCCTTGATCTTGGGCGCCAGCCCCAGCGTCGGCTCGTCCAGGATCAGCAGGCGCGGATGGCTCATCAGCGCGGTGCCGATCGACACCATCTGGCGCTCGCCGCCCGACAATGTGCGCACGCGCTGGCGCCAGCGTTCCGCCAGTTTCGGAAACAGCTTGATCACCTTCTCACGGTTCTCCGCCTCATGCGGCCGGGCCCTTGGCGAATAGGCGCCGAGCGCCATGCAGTCGGCGATCGAGAGATCGGGAAACAGCCGGTTGCCTTGCGGCACATGGATCAGACCGGCGCCGACGATGGCGCGTGCGCTGCGGCCGGCAATGTCTTGCCCGTCGAACAGAATGCGGCCGCTCTTCGGCTGCAGCAGCCCGGAGACTGCGCGCAGCAGCGTCGTCTTGCCATGGCCGTTGGGGCCGAACAGGCCGACATTGCCGAAACGGCCGGCCTCCAGCGAGATATCGTGCAGCACGGTGACGCGGCCATAGCCGGCGGTGACGCCTTCGACGCTGAGAATGGGGTTCACGCCGCCGATCTCCTGGTGCCGAGATAGGCTTCGATGACGCGCGGGTCGGCGATCACGCCGGCCGGGTCGCCAGCGGCCAGGACGCGGCCATTGTTGAGCACCAGCAGATGTTGCGAAAGGCTCATCAGGAAGGTCAGCACGTGCTCGATCAGAAGGATGGTGATGCCGCGTTCGGCGGTGCGGCGGATCAGGCCGATAGACGTCTCGATCTCGGGCTTGGTCAGGCTCGATGCCGGCTCGTCGAGCAAGAGCATGCGTGGCTTCATGGCGATCGCGGTGGCCAGCATCAGGCATTTGCGCTCGAAGACGGACAACTCTCCGGCCAGCCGCCCGAAGGACGCGGACCCGAGCCCGACGAATTCCAGCGCCTCGGCGGCGGCATCGCGAGCTGCCACGGCCGTTTTTTCCTGCTTGCCGTAGCTGGCGCCGATCAGCGCGTTCTCGAACACGGTCAGCCCGTCGAAGCTGGTCTCGCGCTGAAACGTGCGGGCAAGGCCGAGGCGCGCGATCGCGTGTCCCGATTTGCCGTTTATGGCAAGACCGTCAAAGCGGATCTGGCCCCGGTCGGGGCCGAACGGGATGCCGGTGATGATGTTGAACAGCGTGCTCTTGCCGCTGCCGTTCGGGCCGGCGATGCCGAAGATCTCGCCGGCTTCGACCTTGAACGACACGCCGTCGACGGCCTTCAGCGAACCGAAGGCCTTCGACACGTCGTCCAGTTCAAGCAGGGCCATTCCCTACTTCATCCAGGGCTGGAGCTTGAAGGCGCCGGTGGCGTATTTTTCCGGCGAGATCAGCGTGCGCTGGCCATCCCAGATCTGGAAGAAGGTGATTGGAATATAGTCGTCGCCCTGCGTGGCAAGGTGGGTGGCGGGATCGAATTTCAGCCGCCCTTCCGCGACCTGCTTGTCGGTCTCCGACAGCGCCTTCATGATCGCCGCATGGTCGGATGCGCCGCCGACCTTCTTGACCGCGTCGAAATAGACATTGGTCATTTCGTAGAGGCCGACGCCGTAGGTGCCGCTCTCGACGCCGTATTTTGCCTTGAACTTGGCCGCCACCTCATCGGCGCGCGGGTTCTTCGGCGTCGTCAGCGCGCCGCCGAGCAGGTTGTAGATGACACCATCCGACTTCTTGCCGGTCAGCTCGACGAATTCCGGAACGCTCGGTGCGTATTGCAGGAAGACGAGGCTCTTGGTCGGCTGCTCGAGGAACTGGTTCAGGAACGACGCCGAATTGCCGGGCAGATAGTCGGTGTTGATGACGACATCGGGAACGTTCTCGCGCACCTTGGCGAGGATCGAACGCCAGTCGGTCACTTCGCCGAATGGCACGATCTCGTCGACGGTGATGGTCCAGCCCTTCTCCTTGAAGGTCTTCTTCATGCCTTCGGAGATGGTCTTCGAATAGGCGTTGTCGGACGAGATGATGGCGACCTTCTTGGTCGGCAGGGTGATCTTGCCATCGGCCGCGAGCTTCTCGACGAACAGGGTTACGTCGGTGTTGTAGGCGTCGAAGGAAGGGGTCAGCGACCAGCAGCACATATATTTGTCGGGGCTCGGCGCGATGATGTCCCTGGTCTGCTGCGAGGTGGCCGCCAGCATGTAGGGCATTTCCGCCTCGGCCATGTTGTCGATCTCGAAATTGGTCAGGCTGGCATAGCCGGTCAGCATGAAGTGCACGCCCGGATCGCCAAGCAGGCGCTCGACCGCGCTGGTGACGTTGCCGGCGGACTGATCCTTGACGTCGCCGACCACCAGTTCGAACGTATCCCCGGCAACGCCGCCGGCTGCGTTGGCCTCGTCGATGGCCATCTGCAC
>NZ_RZQY01000171.1:0-9894 GCF_003998575.1 Mesorhizobium sp. M7A.F.Ca.CA.001.10.2.1
CAATTCGGATGTGTGAGGAACGCGATCGACAACGATCGGCGGCAGCAACGCGCCCTGACGACCCGGATTGTAGAGGATTTCGGCGCCCTGCTCGGCGGCCATGTGGACGCGGGCTTCGAACAGCGCCGCCGCCTTCTCGTGCACGACGGTGCCAAGGTCGGTCGAGCGGTCCATCGGATCGCCGAAGCGGATTTTTTTCGCCCGCTCCAGCACCAGCGGCACGAAGCGGTCGGCGACGCTTTCCTGAACCAGGATGCGCTTGACCGCGGTGCAGCGCTGGCCGGAGTTCTTTGTCGCGCCGGCGACGGCCAGATCCGCGGCTCTGGCCAGATCCTCGTCGGAGAGATCGTTGAGGATGATCAGCGGGTCGTTGCCGCCGAGTTCCAGCACCTGGCGCTTGTAGCCGGCGGTGCGGGCGATCATCTTGCCGACCGGCACGCCGCCGGTGAAAGTGATCAGGTCGATATTGTCGTTGGTGATCATCTCGTTGCCGATGTCTGCGGGCCAGCCGGTCACCACCGACAGCATTTCGGGCGGCAGACCGGCTTCATAGAGAATGTCGGCCAGGAGAAGCGCCGTCATCGGCGTCAATTCGGTCGGCTTGACCACCACGCAATTGTTGGTGGCGATCGCCGGCGCCACCTTGTGCGAGACCATGTTGAGCGGGTGGTTGAACGGCGTGATCGCCGAGATCGCCTTCAACGGCTCGCGGGTGGTGAAGATCTTGCGCGCCTTGCCGTGCGGGGTGAGGTCGCAGGAGAAGATCTGGCCGTCATCCTGGATGCACATCTGCGCCGACAGCGTGAACACGTCATAGGCACGGCCGACCTCATAGAGCGAGTCCGTCTTGGAGATGCCGAGCTCGAGCGTGATGAGATCGGAGATTTCTTCGCGGCGCGACGCCAATGCCTCGGCGGCGCGGAACAGGATCTGCTGACGCTCGTAGCGCGTCAGCTTCGATTTGTAGCTGGCGGCGATCTCGAATGCTTTTCGCGCGTGCTCGGCACGCCCGGCCGGCACGGTGCCGATAACGGTGTCGTTCCAGGGGTAGCGCACCTCGACGACGCCGTCGGCATCAACTTTCTTGCCGGCAATGCGCATCGGCTCGTGGCGGACTTTGATGGAAGGGTCGAGTTTGGTCATGGGTTCTGCTCCAGCAGATTCTTGGGTACGTCGCGGGGTCGACCCCCACTCCGGCCCTTCGGGCCACCTCTCCCCCGATCGACGGGGGAGAGGAAATCAGGCGAAGTCGGCGCCCCCACGTTTCCCGGCTAAGCCGCGGCTAACCCTGGCGCCTTCCTCTCCCCCGTCGATCGGGGGAGAGGTGCCGAGCGTAGCGAGGCGGAGTGGGGGGTCGACACTAGCGCTCAGCCCGCCAGTGCCGCCGCCATTGTGGCGTAGTAAAAGGCGTCGAAGTTTCTCAACACAGGTTCATCAGGCAATTCCGGCAGCACACGATTGACGATGAACGGCACCTCCTGCTCGGTCAGCCCACCATGCGACCGTAGCGGTTCGTTCAGAGCCGCCAGGTCATGGCGATGTTCTGAGGTGCCGATCGTCTTGTTCTCGGTCGAGATCAGCACGATGTCGCCGATGCGATCTGCCGGCAGCTCAAAGCGCTCGCACGCCGTCGGGCTGTCGACGACCAGCATGATGCCGTCGATCTTCGCCAGCCGGGCCATGATGCCGGCCTGATCTGCGCCATCAGGCAGATAGGCGGTGGCAAACGAGCCGAGCGCGCCGTGATGCACGACATAGGGGTCGGTGATCGGCAGGATGACGCGGGCGGCGTCCTTGCCCAGCCACTCGTCGAGAAGGTCCTGGACATAGACGACGTCGGGCGAACCGTCCGCCTTGTGCTTGGGCTTCATGCCATGGTCGGCGGTGACGACGATCGCCGCGCCAAGCGCATCAAGCTCGGTCAGGTATTTGTCGAACATCTCGTAGAAGGCGTTGGCCTGCGGCACGCCCGGCGCGTATTTGTGCTGCACATAGTCTGTGGTCGTCAGGTACATGATGTCGGGACGGAACTCCTTCAGCAGCTGCACACCGGCGGCAAAGACGAATTCCGACAGTTCGGCCGAATAGACCTCCGGCACGGGCAGCCCAAAATGTTTCGAGGCATTGTCGATGCCGTGCTCGGCCCTGGTGGTGGTGTCGGATTTTTCCGCCGAAAAGCACAGCGCGCGGCCTTCATCGAAGGCAAGGCCCTTGCCAAGCAAGGCACGCAGCTTGTCCTTGGCGGTGACCACGGCGACCTTGGCGCCGGCATCGTAGAAGGCCTGGAAAATGGTCGGCGCGCGCAGGAAGCGCGGGTCATTCATCATCACTTCCTTGCCGGTCTCGCGCTCATAGAGATAGTTGCCGCAGATGCCGTGCACCGACGGTGGCCTTCCTGTGGCGATCGACAGATTGTTGGGGTTGGTGAAGCTCGGAATGACAGAGTGCGCAAAACGTACGGTGCCCTTCTGCTTGATCCTGACCAGCGCCGGCATCAACCCGGCCTCGATCGCCTCATCGAGATAGGCCGGCTCGCAGCCGTCAAGGCAGATGGCGATGGCCGGCACACGCGGCCAGGCGTAGGTGCGGCCGTTGACCGCGACGTTGATGGGAGACATCTGGTTCATCTGATATCCTCGAGATCGGCCGCTTCAGGCGGCGAGTTTGGCGCGTTCGGCGAGTGCCGCGGCGGGTGGAGCGGCGGTGTCGACGCCCATTTCATGAAGCGAGAAGGCCGCCGCCTCGACGACGCGGCGCATGACATGTTCGTCCATCTGGCCGATGCAGCCGACGCGGAAGCTATCGACGGCGGTCAGCTTGCCCGGATAGATGATGAAGCCCTTGTCCTTCATCAGATCGTAGAAGCGGTCGAAGGCGAAACTGGCATGGGCCGGGTTGAAGAAGGTGACGATGATCGGCGACAGCCAGCGATCCCCGAGCAGTGTCTCGAAACCGAGGTCGCGCATGCCGGCCACCATGACGTCGCGGTTCCTCGTATAGCGAGCGCCACGGCCGGCGACGCCGCCTTCGGCCTCGTGCTGGCGCAGTGCTTCGAGGAAGGCAGCGACGACGTGCGTCGGCGGCGTGTAGCGCCACTGGCCGGTTTTGTTGAGGTGCGCCCACTGGGCGTGGACATCGAGCGACAGCGAATGGCTCCTGCCTTTGGCAGCCTCCAGCTCGCTCTTGCGGGCGATGATGAAGCCGAAGCCCGGAACGCCCTCGATGCACTTGTTGGCGGACGAGACCATCGCCTCATAGCGGATATCGTTGACGTCGAGCGCTACGGCGCCGAAGGCGCTCATGGAATCGACCAGCAGCTTGCGACCCTTGGCATGGACGGCTTGCGCAATCTCGGCGACCGGATTGAGGATGCCGGAGCTGGTCTCGCAATGGATGGCGATGACATGGGTGATATCAGGGTCGGCCGCGAGGGCCGCCGCCACCTCGTCGCCGCGCGGCGGCAGATAGTCGCCCTTGTCGATCAGCGTGTAGGCGCGGCCGAGATAGTGCATGGTCTGCGCGGCGCGCAGGCCGTAGGCGCCGTTGGCCAGCACCAGAACCTTGCCATCTCTGGGCACAAACGAACCCAGCATCGCTTCGACGCAGAAGGAACCGCTCCCTTGCATCGGCACGCAGTCGAACTCATCGTTCCTGTCCCCGGTCAGCGCCAGCAGGCGGCGACGCATATCCGATGTCATGGCGCGGAAGTCGCCGTCCCACGATCCCCAGTCGCGCAACATCGCCTCCTTGACCGAATAGGCCGTGGTAAGCGGCCCTGGGGTCAGAAGATACGGCTCGCCCAGCGCCGGACTGGCCAGCGGCTCCGCGGCAAATTTCGTCTCGGCGAGCATGTTGTCCTCCGCTCGATCTGCGTTCGATGTGGCCTTATTCTTGGCCTGAATGATCTATTTGTAAAATCGTTATTTTGTATCGATGTATCGATTCTAACGATGGCAAAGATTGCCACTCGCCAGCGGAGAATGTCACCCGTCAGGCCAGTGCAGGAGCCCTCCCTTCCGCTGCCCCTCTCGCCAGCCGGCTTTCGAGCAGATCACCGCTCTGCGTCAGCAGCGGATAGGCGACAGAAGCCATCAGCGAGTTGATTTCCTTCAGTGCCCGCACCGCCTCCAGATGGATGTCGCTGGTGTCGATGCTCTGCGGCATTCCCGATTGCAGGCGCTTGAGGTGACGGTCGTGGCTCGTGCGTTCCAGTCTGCGCATATGCTCCTTCTCGACGACGAGTTGCCGCGCCGACTCGAGATCGCTCGACACCAGCACATTGAGCGCAAGCTGCATGTTGGCCATGACACGGTTGTGAAGCCCGGCCAGTTCGCTCCAGCCGTCGCGTGAAAAGCGCAGGTTCTTGTCACGCAGCTCCTGGGTGAGCACGAGCAGGTTCTTGGCGACGATATCGCCGGCGCGTTCGAGATTGATGGCGAAGTCGGTGAGCTCGATGCCGCGCTGCGCCTCGGCCGCGCTCATGCTGCCGCGATTGACTTCGGCAATGTAGAGCTTGATCTCGGTGTGGGCGCGGTTGACCTCCTCATCGAGTTTTTGGGCTTGGCGTATCTGGTCGGCGGTGCCGGCGTCGAAGAAATCCATCACCGGGCGCAGCATCACCTCGACGACTTCGCCCACGCGCAGCAACTCGCGGGTCGCACTGGCCAGAGCGAGACCGGGTGTGCGCATGACGGTGCGGTCGAGCGCGCTGGTGCGGCGTGACATCAGGTCCCCAGCCTCCCCTGCCTTTGCCGCTGGCCTGTCGGGGATCAGCAAGGTGGCGAGCTTTTCCATCGTGCCGGTGAACGGCAAGCAGCCGATGACGAGTACCAGATTGAAGGCAAGGTGCAGGTTGACCAGTTGGCGGCCTTCGGTTACGCCGAACAGATGCGCCGGGAAGGTCACGGCCTGAAGCGCAAACAAGGCGGCGAGCGCCGTCGTGCCGCGAAAGATCAGATTGCCAAGCGGGACACGGCGCGCCTCGACGGCATCGCCGCGTGTCAGCCACACCGCAATCAGCGCACCACCGCAATTGGCGCCGAGGATGAAGAACAGGCCGACCTCGACCGGCAAGACGCCTTGCGCGGCAAGCGTGACGAACAGCAGGATCGCCGCTACGCTGGAGTGGATCAGCCATGTGAACAGGGCAGCAGCGGCGAAGGCGGTGAAATAGTCCGCGCGCAGGTAGGAGATCACCAGTGGCAGCAAGGTGCTCTGCCGCATGGGTGCGGTCGCCTCGCCGATCATATGCAGCGACAACAGAACGAAGGCGACGCCCATCAGGATGCGTCCGCCCTGCTTGATGCCGCGCGCCTCGAACTTCAGGGCCATGGCGCCGCCGACCAGGATCAGCGCCGGCACCAGCCAGCTCAGATCGAACGACAGCACCTGGACGACCAGAGCGGAACCGAGGTCGGCGCCCAGCAGGATCGCCAGCCCCGCCGACACCGAAACCATGCCGCTGACGGCAAACCCGGCCGCCAGGATGGCGACTGCGGTCGAGCTTTGCAGCAGCACGGCAAGCACGGTGCCGACGCCCGCCGACCTGATCCGCGCACCCCGCGCCTGTCTCAGCGCATCGCGCAAGGCAGGGCCGCAGGCGCGCTCGACGCCCGTGCGCACCATGTGCACGGCCCAGAGCAGCAGCATGACGGCACCCGCCAGGTGCAGCAGGATGATGGAAAATTGCATAGCGACCTCCCGGCCAACGGCCGGCAGAGACGTCGACCCACACTCAGGCTGATGGCTGCCTAAACATAAGTCAAATCGTTCATTTCTATCTTTTCCCAAGCTGTACTTATGATAGGATGTTGGCGATTTCAGAAATGTCGGAGGCACGTAAGATGCGCTACGTCCAATTGCGGGCCTTTCACCAGGTGGCCATCTCCGGTGGCTTTTCACGCGCTGCCGAAGCGCTCTTCCTGACCCAGCCGGCGATCTCGGACCAGGTGCGCAAGCTCGAGGAAGAGTATGATGTGCTGTTGTTCAACCGCAACAAGAAGCAGGTCACGCTGACCCATTCGGGCCAAAAGCTGCTCGAGATAACCCACCGCATGTTCGATACCGAGCAACAGGCGCTGGAGTTGCTGACGGAGTCGCGCGCGCTGCGTTCCGGCACGCTACGCATCGTCGCCGATGCCGCACATCATCTGCTTCACATTCTCGGCAGCTTCCGGGCCCGCTACCCCGGCGTGCAGGTTTCGGTGCGCGCCGGCAACACCGAGACGGTGATCAGCAGCCTCTACAGCTACGATGCCGACATCGGCGTGCTGGGCGAGGTGCCGACAGGGCGCGATTTCGAGGTGCTGAAACTCAACTCGACGCCGATCATCGCGTTTGCATCCATCGACCACCCGCTGGCCGCGAAAAAGTCGCTCACCCTCAAGCAACTCGCGCAGGAATCGCTGGTCATGCGCGAGCGCGGTTCGAAGACGCGTCAGAAACTCGAAGATCTCGCAGCCGCCTCGAAAATCGAACTCAGGCCGGCGATCGAAGCCGAGGGCCGCGAAGCGGTCCGCGAGATCGTCGCATCGGGCGCCGGCATCGGCTTTGTCTCGGCGGCCGAATTCGGCCAGGATTCGCGGCTGGTGCCGATCACCATCGATGCTCCCGAGACCCTGATGGACGAAGCGCTGATCTGCCTGCGTGAACGCAGCGGCGGCAAACTGGTGCGGGCGTTCCTGGATATGGCAAGGTCCATGTCGGCGGATTAGGCGGCAGCGCGAACCTCCACCACATCAGCCTTCACCCGCTCCGACTTCGGATCGTAGGGGCTGCGCAGATGTGCTGTCGCGGCATGGCGAACGCCGGCAAGGTCGATCTCGAAACGACCACCGGTGAGAAACGCAGCATCGACGCCCGCCTCGTTCTCGATCAGCCCGAGCGCCACCGAGCGGCCAAGCGTGTGGCCGTAGGCGGCCGAGCGGACTTCGCCGACCGGCTTGCCGTCGCGCAGGATCAGTTCGCCGCCCCACAGCATCGGCTCGGCATCATCGAGCGTGCACAGCACGACGCGTCTTGCCGGTGCTGATGGCTTCGTCTCAACCAGCGCGTCGCGGCCGATAAAGTCACCCGGCTTGTCCATCGCGACGGCGAAGCCAAGCCCAGCCTGCCAGGGATTGATATCTGGCGTCAGCTCACGACCCCAGGCGCGAAAACCCTTTTCGATACGCAAGGCGTCGAGCGCGTAGTAACCGGCATCGATCAGGCCAAACTCGCTGCCAGCCTCATGCAGTGCCTCATAGACGCCGACGGCGAATTCGGTCGGCACGATCAGTTCCCAGCCCAGTTCGCCGACATAGGTCATGCGGTTGGCATAGGCGGTGGCATAGCCGATATCGATATCGCGGATGGTGGCGAAGGGAAAGCCGGCGTTGGAGAGATCGGCCGAGGAGAGTTTGCCCAGCAGATCGCGCGAGCGCGGCCCCATCAATGCCAGTACCGCGTAGGACGAGGTGACATCGGTCAAGATTGCATGCGCGTTGGACGGGATGTTTTTGACGATCCAGTCGGCATCGTGGATGGCTTGCGCCGAACCGGTGACGATAAGGAATTTCTCCACGCCAAGCCGCATCACGGTGAAATCGCTTTCATAGCCGCCACGTGCATTGAGCACGCCCGTATAAACAGACGTACCGACCGGTACGTCGATATTTCCGGCGCAGATCCAGTTGAGCGCGGCGCAGGCATCGTGGCCTTGCACGAGGAGCTTGGCGAAAGAGGTCTGGTCGAAGACGGCGACGGCTTCGCGTGTCGCCTTCGTCTCGCGCTTGACCGCCTCGTGCCAGTTCTGACGGCCGAAGGCATAGTCGTTTTCGGCTTTTTCTCCCGGTGCCGCGAACCAGTTGGCGCGCTCCCAGCCCATTTTGGAACCGAAGCAGGCGCCCTTGACGGCGAGCCGGTCGTAGAGCGGCGACCGGCGGAACGGCCGTGCGGTATCCAGTTCGCGGTTCGGCCACGGCATGGCGTAGTGCAGGCCGAGCGTTTCCTTGACACGGTCATGCAGCCAGCGCGGATTGTTGTTGAAGGGGGCGAAACGCCTGATATCGACCGGCCATAGATCCATGGTCGGCGCGGCATTGACGATCCATTCCGCCAGCGCCCTGCCCGCACCGCCGGCGCTGGCGATGCCCATCGAATTGAAGCCGGCGCCGACATAGAAATTCTTCAGCTCCGGCGCCTCGCCAAGGAGAAAATTGTTGTCCGGCGTGAAGCTCTCGGGACCGTTGTAGAATTTCTTGACCTCGGCCTCCGCCAATTGCGGTACGCGGACCAGCGCGTTTTCCATCAGGATCTCGAACTGATCCCAATCGTCCGGCAACAGCGCGAACTCGAAATTTTCGGGAATGCCATTCATGCCCCACGGCTTGGCGTGCGGCTCAAAGCCGCCCATGACCAGGCCGCCGACCTCTTCCTTGAAGTAGATAAAACCGTCGGGGTCGCGCATCACGGGCAGGTCCGGATGCACGCCCTCGATCCTGCCGGTAACGATGTACATGTGCTCGGCCGAATGCAGCGGCACCGAGACACCGCACATCAGCCCGACCTTGCGCGCCCACTGGCCGGCGCAATTGACGACGATCTCGGCGGCAATGTTGCCGCGATCCGTCTCGACACCGCAGGCGACACCATTCCTCTGGCTGATACCAGTGACCTTGACCCGCTCGATAATTTTCGCGCCGCGATTGCGCGCACCCTTGGCGAGCGATTGCGTGAGATCGGTCGGATTGGCCTTGCCGTCGCCCGGCAGCCAGACGGCGCCGACCAGATCGTCGGTCGCCATGACCGGCCATAGATCCGCCGCCTCCTTCGGCGAAATCACGTCGATGTCGACGCCCTGGGCGCGTGCCGATGCGGCCGTGCGCTTCAGCACCGTCATGCGGTCGGCGGTCCGCGCCACCGACAGTGAGCCACAATTCTTCCAGCCGGTGGCAAGCCCGGTCTCGGCTTCCAGCTCGCCATAGAGCTGCGTGGAGTATTTGATCAGGCTGGTCATGTTGGAGTGACTGCGCAACTGGCCGACAAGCCCTGCGGCGTGCCAGGTGGTGCCACCGCTGAGTTGCCCCTGTTCGAGCAGCACAACATCGGTCCAGCCGAGCTTCGTCAGGTGATATGCGACCGAGCAGCCGATGATACCGCCGCCGACGATGACGACGCGCGCCTGGGTGGGAAATTGGTTTGCCATGGGAGATCCTGCCGTTTTGACACGAGCCGGATCATAGCAGTCGAATTCCAAATATCAACACAAAATGCCACAAAATATCACATCAAGATGCAACCATCAGCTCAGGCCCCTTGCGCGCAAGCGCTTCGGCGATGTCGGCCTGCGGCTTCGCATCGACGATCACGCCGGCGGCGTGCTGAAAATTCGGGATCCTGAGCGGCGTCAGCTTTGCGAACTTGCTGCTGTCGAGAACGAAGTAGGTTTTGGCGGCAAGCGCGATCATGCGGCTGCGCTGTTCGGCGCCGGCGCGGGTGAAATCGGTCACCTCGCCGTCGGGCGACAGCGCGCCACCACCGAGGAAGGCGATGTCGACGCGAAAGCGCGCCATGGCTTCGAGCATGTCGATGCCGGAGGCTGCTTCTTCGCCGGGATCGACTTCGCCACCCAGCATATGCACGCGCATGCCTGAGACGTGGCACAGCAGAAGCGCGATCGGGAGGCTCGCCGTGCAGATGGTGAGATCGCGCAGGTCGGTCATGGCTTGTGCGACGGCCAGCGTGGTGGTGCCGGAATCGAGGAACACCACCATGCCGTCCTTCACAAGACCGGCAGCTATCCTGCCGATCGCAGCCTTGCCCCGGGCATTCTCCTGGCTGCGCAGGCTCATTGCCGGTTCGCTCGGCTCGAAACGGGCAGCGCCGCCATGGACGATGCCGAGCTGTCCTTTATCC
>NZ_RZQY01000172.1:0-9892 GCF_003998575.1 Mesorhizobium sp. M7A.F.Ca.CA.001.10.2.1
GGGTGATCAGCCCGAGAATCCGCTTGTCGTCGTCGACGATGATGACCGCGTGGCTGCGGCCGTCGGTGAGCACGGGCAGCAGACCCATGGCGGCGAAGCCGGCGGCGGCTGTTGCCGCGGGCGATATAACGGATCCGACCGTCCCGGAGGCCTGGGTGAGTTCGCGCAACCCCACGGTGCCTGCCAGCCTGGCCTCCGCATTGACGACCGGCAAGGTCCGGATGTTGTGGTCAAGCAGCAATTGGCGCGCCGCCTCGGTCGAGGTGTGAGCATCGACCGAGATGACATCGCGCGACATGATGTCCTCGCACAGAAGGGTCTTGTGCGCGCGCACCATCGCCTGCAATTCGACCTGCCGCAGCAGCCGGTCGAGATCGTTGCGATCGATATCGAACGTCTCGTCGAGTGCGCCAAGCGCGGCATCGATGTCTTCGGAGCGGAAGCCGACGCGCAGTTGCGCCGGCGGATCGCCGGTGCCGTGGCTGTTCGCCGGCACTGCAACCGGCACATGCGGATAATTGCGCCGGGCCAGCCTGTGGAAGCCGTAGCCGAGCGCCACCAGCAGGATCGAGTTCAGCGCCACCGGAACGAATGGAAACAGGAAGCCGGCGCTGATGACGGCAGGCCCTCCCAGCACCGCGGTCAGCGCGGCCGCTCCTCCCGGCGGATGCAGGCAGCGCGTGAACGACATGGCGGCGATGGCCAGTGCCACCGCGATGCCGCTGGCAAGGGCGGTTTCGTGGATGAAATGCGCCACGATCACGCCGACCAGCGCCGATATCGTGTTGCCGCCGATGATCGACCATGGCTGTGCCAGCGGACTGGCGGGCACGGCGAACAGCAGCACCGCCGACGCCCCCATCGGCGCCACCAGCAGCGGCACATGCGGGCCGTTGCCGAGTACAAGGCTGGCGATCACGCCGGTGAGCGCAATGCCGATCGTCGCGCCGATACAGGCGACGAGACGCTCGCGCAGCGTCGCGCCGGCAAGAATGGGAACAAAAAGGCGGAAAGCCATGGGGTCGAAAACTCTGCCGGTATTCCAGGGGAAGTCGAAAATGTGCTGATCGCACCGCAATGACGCGGCATCGTTGAATTTGAAAGCCAAACTGATCCGGCAAACCGCAATTTTAGGGAATAGAATTCCGCTACGCAGCCGCCGCGGCGGTCAGGCCGCGCGAGATGTCGGCCTTCAGGTCGTCGACGTCCTCGAGGCCGATCTGCAGGCGGATCAACGGACCCTCATAGGGCGCTTTTGCAACGACGCGGTCGCCGAGCCAGACCGGTACGGCAAGGCTCTCATAGCCGCCCCAGGAATAGCCGAGGCCGAAGATCCGCAGCGCGTCGAGAAAGGCGTGCTGCTGCTTCTGGCCGCCACCGGCAAGAACGATGGAAAAGATGCCGCTGGAGCCGGAGAAATCTCGCTTCCACAGAGCGTGGTCCGGATGGCTGGGCAGGGCCGGGTGGAGCACGCGCGCCACGCCCTTCTGGCCCTCGAGCCAGGAGGCGATGGCAAGCGTACTGCGCTGATGGTGTTCGAGGCGCACGCCCATGCTGCGCAGGCCACGCAGCACCTGGTAGACGTCGTCGGGCCCGGCGCAACAGCCAAGCGTGCAGAAGCTCTCGTAAAGATGCGTCCAGCAGCTCTCATTGGCCGACACCGTGCCGAGCAGCACGTCGGAATGGCCGGCTGGGTATTTGGTCGCCGCATGGATCGAGATGTCGACGCCGTGGTCGAGCGGACGGAAATAGAGTGGCGTCGCCCACGTATTGTCCATCATGACGATGGCGCCCGCGGCGTGCGCCGCCTTGGCGATAGCCGGGATGTCCTGCACCTCGAACGTGTTGGAGGCCGGCGATTCCGTGAACACCACCTTGGTGTTGGGCTTGATCAACGCCGCGATGCCGGCGCCGACATCGGGGGCGTAATACTCGACCTCGACGCCCAGCCGCTTCAGCATCGTGTCGGCGAAATTGCGGGTCGGATGATAGACGGTATCGACGATCAGCAGATGGTCGCCGGCCGAGACGAAGGCGAGCAGCGGCACCGTCACCGCCGCAAGGCCCGACGGCACTACGATCGTGCCTGCCGAGCCTTCCAGCGCGTCTATGGCATGGGCAAGCGCATCGGTCGTCGGTGTGCCGCGCGTGCCGTAAGTGTATTTCTGGGTGCGTGCCGCCATCGAAGCCGCGTCGCGAAACAGCACGGTCGAAGCATGCACCACCGGCGGATTGACGAAGCCGAAATAGTCGTGCGGATTGTTGCCCGAATGGGCAAGCCGCGTGTTGATGCCCATCCCGCCGTGCTCGCTGCCGTCCTTCGCCATTCTGCGTCGCCTTGTTTGACAAGCCGCTAGCCATAGTGCGGCGCTATGGACCGTGCAACAGCCACCGCCCGCCAGGAGGCGGACTTCGAATATGCCAATTCGTCGCGGCAAAAACAGCGATGCTGGGACAGGGTATTAAACGAAAAACCCGCCTGTGCGGCGGGTTATCGGCGCAAATCAGCACCATGGACGAATATGTACCATAGCTGAGGGCAGGGTGTCAAGAAAAAATTCCTATCGGGAAAGGCGGTCTTTGATTGATCTGCGTTAGGAGTCCTCATCTCAGCCGATCGGCCTATTGTGGGCGGCTGTGGAAGGTATATGATTGCAGGCTAATATTAATCGCCGGATTGCTTCGATCAGATGCTGCCGGATGGTTGCTGCCGGTTGACCTCTGGTCCTCCACGATCCGGATCGCGCTCACGAAGCGTGAGCGCGGCAAGGGAGGAATGCCATGCCGGACGTCAAATGGGCCATGAAGGCGCGCGAATTCATCAATTGCAACTGCGCCTATGGCTGCCCGTGCCAGTTCAACGCCATGCCGACATACGGATTCTGCCAGGCGGTCGCCGGCATGGAAATCGAGAGCGGCCATCACGGCGACACCAAGCTCGACGGGTTGCGGTTCGTCGGGATTTTCAGCTGGCCCGGCGCCATACACCAGGGCGGGGGTGAAGCCGCGGTGGTCATCGACGAGAGGGCGACGGAAGCCCAACGTGGCGCGCTGCTTCGCATATTGGGCGGTCTGGACACCGAGCCAGGTGCAACGATATTTCAGGTCTTTTCGACCACGCTGGAGAAATTCCACGATCCGATCTTCGCGCCGATCGAATTCAAAATCGACGTCGACGCGCGAACCAGTCAGCTGCATGTCGAGGGTATAACCGACGGTCGCGGCGAGCCGATCCGGAATCCGGTCACCGGCGCCGCGCACCAGGCGCGCATCGACTTGCCGCACGGCTTCGAATACGCGATCGCCGAGGTCGGGCGCGGCTGGACCAAGGCGACGGGCCCGATCAAGTTCGAACTGGCCGATACGCACAGCCATTTCGCCAATCTGCATCTTACGCAGAGCGGCATCGTGCATTGACCTGATCCAATGGGCGATACGGCCCTCGAGGCGGTGCTGAGGCGCGATCGCGCGGTCGTGATGGCCGCGCTCGTGGTGATTGCCGTGCTCGCCTGGGCCTATGTGCTGTGGCTCGCCGCCACCATGGTCATGCCCGGCTCCCCCTTGCCGGATAGCGGAGGCGGCGACATGGCCGGCATGGATATGGCCGGCATGGATATGGGCGCCGCCATGGCGCCCGGCTTCCGGCCCTGGGCATTGGGCGATTTCGCCTTCACCTTCACGATGTGGGCGGTGATGATGGTCGGCATGATGACGCCGTCGGTCGCGCCGATGTTGCTGCTCTATGCCGGTGTCGGCCGCAAGGCGCGGGCGGATGGCCGGCCCATCGCTTCGACGGGATGGTTTTTTGCCGGCTACCTCGCCGTCTGGGTCGTCTTCAGCCTCCTGGCGACCGGTGCGCAATGGCTTCTCGCCCGTCTAGCCTTGCTCGATCCCTCGATGGCGACCGGCAGCGCGATCCTCGGCGGCCTCGTTCTGATCGCCGCCGGTCTCTATCAATGGACGCCGATGAAGGGCATCTGCCTGCGCCAATGTCAGGCGCCGATCGCGTTCCTGGCCAGCCGTGGCGGATTCCGTTCCGCTCCGCTCGGCGCGCTTCGGCTGGGCATCGATCACGGCGCCTATTGCCTGGGGTGCTGCTGGGCGCTGATGGCTCTGTTGTTCGTCGGTGGCGTCATGAACGTGCTGTGGATCGCCGGCATCGCCATCCTTGTTCTGCTGGAGAAGACGGTGCCGACCGGGCAGCTGATTCCGCGCGTTTCAGGCGCGTTGATGGCCGCCATCGGGATCTGGATCGTCTTTCAAGCCCTTTGAGAACAGTCTTCGTCGGCGGTCTGTATTGGTATGCAGCCGTCAGTAAATTGTCAGATGACAATCTTGGGACCTGGTAGTTCGTCGCACGGGGAGGTCAACAACGACGAGCTATTGCCCGGGATGGATTTCGCTGCCGCGGCCCGTATTGGCCCCGCGTTGGCGTTGCATGAGATTTGCCGCCTTTATTAGCCCTGCTGGCTAAATCGCGGGCGTGTTTGTCTGTAAATCGGGCATTTGCGGCAATCGGTTTTCAAACTCTTTGGGTTTCGGTCATTTCCCTTGACCTCACAGGAATTATCGCCTTCGATGACATTTGTGAATGGGAGGCGGCGCGTCGGTTACGATGCGGGGTTTCGGGAATGGGCCGGGATGAAGCCGCGTTCACACGGGAGAAAAAAATCAGGATTTACTCCTGAAAACAGAGAAAAGGGTCTGTGGGTCATGAAACACATTGCTATCGGCATTCTAGGCGCCGCCACGCTTGGATTGATGGCGTCCGCCGCGTCGGCGGCCACGCTCGACACCGTCAAGGCGAAGGGCTTCATCCAGTGCGGCGTCTCCACCGGCCTTGCCGGCTTTTCGGCGCCGGACGACAAGGGTGACTGGCAAGGCATCGATGCGGATTTCTGCCGCGCTGTCGCGGCCGCCGTCTTTGGTGACGGCTCCAAGGTCAAGTTCACGCCGCTCAGCGCCAAGGAGCGGTTCACCGCGCTGCAGTCGGGCGAGATCGACATCCTGTCGCGCAACACCACCTGGACCATCAACCGCGATACGGCGCTTGGCCTGAACTTCATCGGCGTCACCTACTATGACGGCCAGGGTTTCATGATCAACGCCAAGAAGCTGCCGGGCGTCAATTCGGCCCTGCAGCTTTCGGGCGCGGCCGTCTGCGTGCAGAGCGGCACCACCACCGAGCTGAACCTCGCCGACTACTTCAAGGCCAACAAGATGGAGTACAATCCCGTCGTCTTCGAGAAGCTGGAAGAGGTCAACGCCGCCTATGATGCCGGCCGCTGCGACGTCTACACCACCGATCAGTCGGGCCTCTACGGCATCCGCCTGACGCTGGGAGCGCCGGCCGACCACGTCGTGCTGCCCGAGATCATCTCCAAGGAGCCGCTCGGACCGGCCGTTCGCCAGGGCGACGACCAGTGGTATCACATCGTCAAGTGGACCTATTTCGCGCTGCTGCAGGCTGAAGAGCTCGGCATCACCAAGGCCAATGTCGAGGAGATGAAGAACTCGGCAAGCCCCGAGATCAAGCGCGTGCTCGGCCAGGAAGCCGATACCAAGATCGGCACCGATCTCGGCGTCTCCAATGACTGGGTGGTCAACATCGTCAAGGCCGTCGGCAATTATGGCGAAATGTTCGAGCGCAATGTCGGCTCGGGCAGCCCGCTGAAGATCGCGCGCGGCATCAACGCGCTGTGGACCAAGGGCGGCCTGCAATACGCGCCGCCGATCCGCTGATCGAAATGTGATCCGGGAGGCAGATCATCTGCCTCCCGGTTTCTCTTTCCAGGGACGGTCGAATGGCATCGCAGGAAGTACTTCGCGAGGAGCCCAGCCGCGGTTCCTTCATCAACGATCCGAAAATCCGGGGCATATTCTTCCAGGTGCTGGTCGTCGTGCTGCTGGTGGCGGGCGTCTGGTGGATTGCCCACAACGTCATCGACAACCTGACGCGGCTGCGCATCGCTTCAGGCTTCGGCTTCCTCAAGGGCCGCGCCGGCTTCGACATCAGCGAGAGCGCGATCGCGTATTCGTCGGATTCGACCTATGGCCGCGCGATTCTGGTCGGCCTCATCAATACCTTGATCGTCGCCATCGTCGGCATCATCACCGCGACAATCATTGGCTTCGTCATCGGCATCGGCCGGCTCTCGCAGAACTGGCTGATCAGGAAGATCTGCACGGTCTATGTCGAGGTTTTCCGCAACATCCCGCCGCTGCTGGTCATCTTCTTCTGGTATTCCGGCGTGCTGGCCGTGCTGCCGGCGCCGCGCGACAGCATCGGTTTGCCGTTCGGCTCCTTCCTCAACCAGCGCGGTTTTTATTTCCCACGCGCCGTATGGGGCGACGGCTCATGGCTGATCTTCGTCGCCCTGCTCGTCGGCATCGCCATGGCGTGGTTCGTCGCGCGCAAGGCGCGGCAACGGCAGATGGCGACCGGCCAGCAATTTCCAGTGTTTTGGACGTCCACCGCGCTGATCGTCGGGCTTCCGCTGCTCGCCTATGCGCTGAGCGGCTTTCCCCTGAGCTTCGACTACCCGAAGCAGTCGACTTTCAACCTGACCGGCGGCTTCCAGGTCCGGCCGGAGTTCCTGTCGCTTTATCTGGCGCTGTCCTGCTATACCGCCGCCTTCATCGCCGAGATCGTGCGCGCCGGCATCAGGGGTGTCAGCGCGGGCCAGACGGAAGCTGCCGGTGCGTTGGGCTTGCGGTCCGGATCGATCCTGCGGCTGGTCGTCGTGCCGCAGGCCATGCGCATCGTCATTCCGCCGCTGACCAGCCAGTATCTCAACCTGACCAAGAACTCGTCGCTGGCTATCGCCATCGGCTATCCGGACCTGACGGCGACCGCCGGGACGGTGCTGAACCAGACCGGGCAGGCCGTCGAGGGCGTGGTGATCATGATGGTGATCTACCTCGCCATCAGCCTCCTGACCTCGCTTGTGATGAACTGGTTCAACGCCAAGATGGCGCTGGTGGAGAGGTGAGGTAAGGACATGCAAGAACATGATATGTCCTGGGTGCGCACCGAAATGGTGCTGGCGCAGCCGGCGCCCGCCAGCGTCACCGGCCTCGGCGCATGGGTGCGCAAGAACTTGATCGCTTCTGCCGGCGACACCATTTTGACGATCGTCGGCATCGCCCTGGTGGCGATGATCCTGCCGCAAATCACCAATTGGGCGTTCATCAACGCCGTGTGGACGGGACCGGACCGGACCGTATGCGCCACGGTGGCGCAGGGCGGCATCCAGCCGGACGGCTGGACTGGCGCCTGCTGGGCTTTCGTCAACGCCAAATTCGGCCAGTTCATGCTCGGCCGCTATCCCATCGAGGAGCGCTGGCGGCCGATCCTGGTCGCTATCCTGTTCGTGGCGCTGCTGGTGCCGATGCTTATCCCGAAGGTGCCGCGCAAAGGGCTGAATGCGGTGCTGCTGTTCTTCGTGCTGCCGATCGTCGCCTTCGTCCTGCTGGTCGGCGGCATGTTCGGCCTGCCGCATGTCGAGACCTCGCTTTGGGGTGGGCTCTTGGTGACGCTCAGTCTGTCTTTCGTCGGCATTGCCGTGTCGCTGCCGCTCGGCATCGTGCTGGCGCTCGGCCGCCGTTCCAAGATGCCGATCATCAAGACGCTGTGCGTCGTCTTTATCGAGACGGTGCGCGGCATCCCGCTGATCACCGTGCTGTTCTTCGCCAGCGTCATGCTGCCGCTGTTCCTGCCGGAGGGTGTCTCGTTCGACAAGTTCCTGCGCGCGCTGATCGGCGTGTCGCTGTTTGCCGCGGCCTATATGGCCGAAGTGGTGCGCGGCGGCCTGCAGGCGATCCCCAAGGGCCAGTATGAAGGTGCCGATTCGCTCGGCCTCGGCTATTGGCAGAAGATGTATTTCATCGTCATGCCGCAGGCGCTGAAACTGGTCATCCCGGGCATCGTCAACACCTTCATCGGCATGTTCAAGGACACCAGCCTGGTCATCATCATCTCGATGTTCGACCTGCTCGGCATCGTCAAACAGAATTTTTCCGATGCAAACTGGGCAACCGCGCAGACGGCGAGGTCCGGCTTGATCTTCGCCGCCTTCGTCTTCTGGCTGTTCTGCTTCGGCATGTCGCGCTATTCAATGTACACCGAACGCCGGCTCGACACCGGCCACAAACGCTGATGCATGTCGCCCAAAAGTGTATAGCGGTTTTGGGATAACGACATGCATCACTACCAACGATAAAGAACAAGGGGATTCTGTCATGGCCACCGAAAATGCCGTCAGCGCCGAAGAGATCAAGGTCAACGCCGCCAAGATGCAGATTTCCACGACCGATGTCGCCATCGACATCATCGCCATGCACAAATGGTACGGCGAGTTCCATGTGCTGAAGGACATCAACCTGAAAGTGATGCGCGGCGAGCGTATCGTCATCTGCGGCCCCTCCGGCTCCGGCAAATCGACCATGATCCGCTGCATCAACCGTCTGGAGGAGCACCAGAAGGGCAAGATCATCGTCGACGGCAAGGAACTGACCAACGATCTCAAGAAGATCGACGAGGTGCGCCGCGAGGTCGGCATGGTGTTCCAGCACTTCAACCTGTTCCCGCACCTGACCATCCTGGAGAACTGCACGCTGGCGCCGATCTGGGTGCGCAAGACGCCGAAGAAGCAGGCCGAGGAAATCGCCATGCATTTCCTCAAGCGCGTCAAGATCCCGGAACAGGCCAACAAATATCCCGGCCAGCTTTCCGGTGGCCAGCAGCAGCGTGTGGCGATCGCCCGCTCGCTGTGCATGAACCCGCGCATCATGCTGTTCGATGAGCCGACCTCGGCGCTCGATCCGGAGATGATCAAGGAAGTGCTGGAGACCATGGTCGGCCTTGCCGAGGAAGGCATGACCATGCTGTGTGTCACCCACGAGATGGGCTTCGCCCGCAAGGTCGCCAACCGGGTGATCTTCATGGACCAGGGCCAGATCGTCGAGCAGAACACGCCGGCCGAGTTCTTCGACCACCCGCGCCACGAGCGCACGAAGCTGTTCCTGTCGCAGATCCTGCACTAGGCCTCGACGGCCACGAAGAGCCCGGCTGAAACACTGCCGGGCTCTTTTGCGTATGGGAGAACAGGCGGGCGTTCGTGTCGCCGGAGTGCGTTTGCAGGGCCGCCTTTCAATGAAAAGACTGGGACGTTTTCTGGGTCTTCTGTTGGTTCTCGTCGCACTCGCTGTGACGACGGGCACCCTCGTGCCACGGCCGCTGTGGCCGGCCGCCGCCGCCGTGCCAGCCGCGACACGCCACATCCTGGTGCTGAACAATCCGATCCACACCGATATCGCCATCCCGGTCGATGACGCCGTGCGCCGGCGTTTCCATTTCCTGGTCGACGCGGGCATACCGGCCGACAGGCCGGAGGTCCGCTACATCGTCTTCGGCTGGGGCGGCCGCGCCTTCTACCTGGAGACGCCGACATGGTCCGAGCTGAAGGCGGTGCCGGTGATGAAGGCACTGACACTCGACGCGTCGGTCATGCATGTCGATGTCGCCGGTGACATCGTCGAACCGCGCCCCGATATCGCGGGGTTCGACATCACCGAGGATCGGTTCACGGCGTTGCTCGATTTCATCGATGCGAGTTTCCAGCGGGGACCGGAAGGCCCGATCCTCGTTCCGGACGCAGCCTATTCCAGGTTCGACGGCTTCTACGAAGCCAATGGCCATTTCAACGCACTGGTCGGCTGCAACACCTGGACGGCGGCGGCCTTGCGCATCGCCGGCCTGCGCACCGGCTGGTGGAACCCGCTGCCTGCATCGCTCGGGCTATCGATGCGGCTGTATAATTAGCTGTCTCGTCTTGTCGCGTTTCGCCAATGCGAGACGCCTCATTCCTTCGCGCCCCCCTCTGTCCTGCCA
>NZ_RZQY01000173.1:0-9875 GCF_003998575.1 Mesorhizobium sp. M7A.F.Ca.CA.001.10.2.1
GGTGATGTTGGCCGAGGATTGCGAGAAGGAATCGCGGCTGACGTCCTTCCGGGACGTGCCGGCGCCACCTTGCATCAGTTCGAACTGCTCTGGCCTGGAAAAATCCGCGGTCGGCCTCGTGACGGCGATGACGCGCGCCTGGTCCTTCGCATTGAGGTCGGTGCGCGTGGTGGCGAGCCCGGCAGGCTGAAGATCACCGGCCATCGCCGAGGAGGCAAGCGCCAACACGAGCACGACATAGCGCCGACGCGCCAATCCGGCCGGCGTCTTGCGAAGGAGCGGCGAGCCATTGGCCCGCCGCGAGCGGCGCATGAATTCTAGCAGGCGCCGCATTCCCGCATGCCCTTACTCCGCCTCGTCCGCCGATGCGGCGTTGAGCTGGCCGTATTTTTCCTCGCCGATCGAGGCAAGCAGGTCGAGCTGCGTCTCGAGAAAGTCGATGTGACCCTCCTCGTCGGCGAGCAATTCCTCGAACAGCTTCATCGTCACGTAGTCGCCGGCGTCGTTGCAGATTTCGCGCGAGCGCTTGTAGGCGGTACGTGCGTCATATTCGCCGGCAAGATCGGATTCGAGCACTTCCTTGACGTTCTGCCCGATGCGCAACGGCGCCACGGACTGCAGGTTCGGATGGCCTTCGAGGAAGATGATACGGGCGACGAGCTTGTCGGCATGGTGCATCTCCTCGATCGATTCCGCCCGCTCCTTCTTTGCCAGCTTGGCGTATCCCCAGTCCTCAAGCAGACGGAAATGCACCCAGTACTGATTGACGGCCCCAAGCTCCAGAAAAAGAGCCTCGTTAAGCCGCTCGATGATCTGCGGATCGCCTTTCATGAATTCTGCTCCCGTATTGGACGCGCAGGCCTCTGACGCGATCCAGGTGTGAAACGACATCCACGCCGCTCGCCTCCGAGCGGGCGTGGTAATTTTCGGTGACCCGAATGATCGTTTCCACCACATTTGGGAAGCAGCCGCAACAGCGACCGCGCTTTTGCATGGCATGATAGATCTTCGCCGGCACGATCAGCTGCCAGGGATCCTGGTCCAGCAGCCCGACGATCGTCTGCTCGATCTCCTTCTCGGTGATGATATTGCAATGACAAATCAGCATTGGCTTGCTCGGCTGGCTGACGGCGTCTCCCGCGCCGTGTGGCTTGATTTTCTAGCGGAGGCCGTTCCAGAGCCGGTCCGGCTCCGGATCAGTCTCCTGTCTTTCGGCCCTTACTTGAACACCTTGTCCGGCGCGTCGAGGCTGTCGGACCCTTCGAAGGCGATGGTGCTGAGCTTCAGGGAGCCGACGGCGCGCTCAATCGACTTGGTCTGATCGATCAGCGCATCGATCGCCGCCTGCACGGTGGCGTTGCCCTCAACGTTGCCCTCGGCGATCTGCTGGTCATAGGCCTCGCCGGCCAGTGCACGCGCCTTGATCGCCTCCATCTTGGCGACGGTGACATCGAGCTTGTCAGACAGTTCCTTGTCGATCGCCGGATCGGCCGCCTTCACCATATCGGCCACCGAGGGACCCGAAACGACGGTGCCGTCGAGACGCGTGTAGCTCGCATGATAGGCCGCGCGAATGCCGATGGCGTCGTAGAGATGCGAATTGTAGGTGTTGTCGGAGAAGCAATCGTGCTCCTCTTCCGGATCATGCAGCAGCAGGCCGAGCTTCATGCGCTCGCCGGCCAGTTCGCCGTAGGACAGCGAGCCCATGCCGGTGAAGATGGTCGAGATCGCCGTGTTCGGCTCGCCATCGACGAGAGCCTTGCGGGCGGCGCCGTCTTCCTTCCAGTTGCCGACCATCTCCTGAATATCCGAAACCAGAAGGTCGCTGGCCGATTTCAGATACTCGGCGCGGCGATCGCAATTGCCGCCGGTGCAGTTCTTGAGGTCGTAGTCGGTATAGGGGCGCTCGCCGGCACCCGGGCCGGTGCCATGCAGGTCCTGGCCCCAGAGCAGGAATTCGATGGCGTGGTAGCCGGTGGCGACATTGGCCTCGATGCCGCCGGCTCCCTGCAGCGTGCCGGAGAGGAACTCCGGCGAAAGCTTCGATGCATCGACCTTCTTGCCGTTGATCTCGATCTCCTTGTTGGCGATCACATTGGCCGTGTAGAGCGCGTTCGCGTCCGATTCGGTGCCGTAGCTCTTGGCAACGTAGTCGATCAAGCCTTCATCCAGCGGCCAGGAGTTCACCTTGCCTTCCCAGTCGTCGACGATCTTGTTGCCGAAGCGGTAGACCTCGGTCTGCTGGTAGGGAACGCGCGATGCCTTCCAGGCGTCACGGGCAGCGTTGAGGGGTTCCACCGATGGCGCGGCGAGCAGCGCGTCGACCGCCTTGTCGAGCGCCTGCGCGGTGGTCAACGAATCCTCGTATTTGGCGAGTGCGATGTCGGAATAGGTCTTGATGACCGCCTTTGCATCGGTTTCCGCCTTTGCCGGCAACACGAATACCGCCGCCGTCAGCAGGGCAGTGGCGCCGATCGCCGCAAGCCTGCTGCCATATCGTGCTGTCATAATCACTCTCCAGTTTCTCGGAAATTCTGTAAACGGCGCGCGCAGCAACCGGCGCCAGGCCATCTGTGGGCCATTGGGCGCAAGAGATGCCGCGCCATCGCGCGGTTCGCGGAAGAAAGACACCAAAATGCCTCCAATCGAAAGGGTTCAAGGCCCAGACATTAAAGGGATGCGCTGACGCGCGAGCCTCCATAAAGCTGCGACATCGTCGGATGTCAATGACAATCCGCAAGAAAAGTCAATTGAAACAACAGTTTAGAATTATTCTAAACTACGACTCTCAACTTTATGCATTTTCCTGCACCGGTCTTGCCGCTGAACTGTGCGATTGACAGCCGCCATCCCGGATGCGACCCGCAAAAGCTCGCTTGCAGCGGTGCCAGACAATTGCCATCTGGCGAAACATCCTAGGGTAGAATCAGGATTGGATGCGATGAAGAACGGTGTGGTCATTGTCGGCGCGGGTCATGCGGGCGTGCAAGCGGCCGCCAGTCTGCGCGAAGACGGCTATGACGGGCCGGTGATCCTCGTTGGGGATGAGGACGAACTTCCCTATCACAAGCCGCCGCTGTCGAAGACTTTCATCAAGGATGCCGAGGCCAAGCCGCAACCCTTGCGCGGCGAGGCCTTTTACACCGGCAGCGCCATCGATTACCGGCCCGGCGTCAGGATCGATCGGATCGATGCCGGACGCCGCAGTTTGGATATTGCCGGCGGTGGTGCGCTGGCCTTTGACCACCTGATCCTGGCGACAGGCTCGCGCCCGCGCACGCTGCCGCTGCCCGGTGCCGACCTGTCCGGTGTGCTGTCGCTGCGCTCGCTGGCCGATGCGCGGCTGATCCGCGACCTCAGCACGCAAAGCGACGAAGTCGTCATCCTCGGCGGCGGTTTCATCGGGTTGGAGATCGCAGCCACGTTGAGGGCCGCCGGTCGCACGGTGACAGTGGTCGAGGCGGTGGACCGGCTGCTCGGCCGCGCCGTGGCGCCGATCGTGGCGAGCCACGTCCGGCAACGGCTGGAGGCGACAGGCGTGCGCATCCTCACCGGCACCTCCATCGCCAGGCTCGATGGCGAAAACGGTCATGTCACGGCCGCCATCACCTCATCAGGCGAAAGGCTGCCGGCGCGCATGCTCATCGTCGGCGTTGGTGCCGTGCCGAATTTAGAACTGGCGCAGGCGGCCGGCCTCAGCATCGCCAACGGCATTCGCGTCGATCATCAGATGCGCACGTCGATGCCGGAGATTCTCGCCATTGGCGATGCTGCCTCCTACCGGCACTGGTTCACCGGCGGCGACGTGCGGCTGGAATCGGTGCAGAATGCCACCGACCAGGCGCGGCTTGCCGCGCGCACGATATCGGGCCATGCCGACGCCTATTCGGCGGTGCCATGGTTCTGGTCCGACATCGGCGACATCAAATTGCAGATGGTCGGCCTGACCGCCGGCGGCGACAGCCATGTCGTGCTGGGCGACCTGCCCGACAACAAGTTCTCGATCTACCACTATGCCGGCGACCGGCTGCTCGGTATCGAATCGGTCAACCGTCCCGGCGACCACATGCTTGGCCGCAAGATGCTCGGCGCCGGCTTCTCGCCGACGCCGCAGCTGGTTGCTGAGGGACCTGACGGTCTGAAGGCGGCGCTGGCCGCATTCCAGCAGGATGAGCCTGCAAGGGCTGCGGGCTAGCCCCCCGCTTACCCTCCCCCTTGTGGGGAGGGTCGCTGCGAAGCAGCGGGGTGGGGGTGGGCGCCAAGCCCCCACCCGGACCTTCGGCCCGACCTCCCCACAAGGGGGAGGTAGAAGTTCAGGCGGCGCAGACTTCGCGGATCGAGCTTTCCAGGATGTCGAGTGCTTCGTTCATGACCTCGTCCTGGATGGTGATCGGCGCCAGGAAGCGGATGACGTTGCCGTAGACACCGCAGGTCAGCAGGATCAGGCCCTTGTCGAGCGCCTTCAACCGGATCGCATTGGCGATCTCGGCCGACGGCAGGCCCTTCTTGACGTCGTTGAACTCGACCGCATTCATGAAGCCGAGGCCTCTGATGTCGACGATCTCGGGCACGTCGTCACGGATCGACTGCAGCCGCTGCTTCAGCCTTGCGCCCAGCGTGTTGGCGCGGTCGCACAGGTTTTCGTCCTCGATCACGTCGAGCACGGCGTGCGCGGCGGCAACACCGATCGGGCTGCCGCCATAGGTGCCGCCGAGCCCGCCGGGGCCGGGCGCATCCATGATTTCGGCGCGGCCGGTGACCGCGGCCAAGGGAAAACCGCCGGCCAGGCTCTTGGCCATGGTGGTGATGTCGGCGGCCACCTCATGGTGATCCATCGCAAACATCTTGCCGGTGCGGGCAAAGCCGGTCTGCACTTCGTCGGCGATCAGCAGCATGCCGTGCTGGTCGCAAAGCTTGCGCAGCGCAACCAGGAAATCACGCGGCGCGTCGTAGAAACCGCCTTCGCCCTGAACCGGCTCGATGATGATGGCTGCGACGCGGGCCGGATCGACATCGGCCTTGAACAGCCGGTCGAGCGCGGCCAGCGAGTCGGCGACCGAGACACCGTGCAGCGGCACCGGGAACGGCGCATGATAGACGTCGCCCGGCATGGCGCCGAAGCCGACCTTGTAGGGCACGACCTTGCCGGTAAGCGCCATGCCCATGAAGGTGCGGCCATGGAAGCCGCCGGCGAAGGCGATGACCGCCTGACGGCCGGTGGCATTGCGGGCGATCTTGATGGCGTTCTCTACCGCCTCGGCCCCGGTGGTGACGAAGATCGTCTTCTTCTCGAACTTGCCAGGCAGCATGCCGTTCAGCCGTTCGGCCAGGCGCACATAGCTCTCATAGGGCACCACCTGGTGGCAGGTGTGGGTGAAGCGGTCGAGCTGTGCCTTGACCGCCTCGATCACCCTGGGATGGCGATGCCCGGTGTTGACCACGGCGATGCCCGACGAGAAATCGATATAGCGACGTCCCTCGACATCCCAGATTTCCGAATTTTCAGCCCGGTCGGCATAGATCTGCGTGGTCATGCCGACGCCGCGGGAAATCGATTGGTTCTTGCGTTCGGAAATGGCTGAATTCTTCATCGTATCCTCACCGGGCCGGCGCCCGTCCTGTTTGATGCCGTTGAGACGTCTTCTGACCTTATTTCACGTTTTCCTCAAGTCGGCACCACCGGCAGGCGATTGGGCCTGCGACAGGTGGATCCCGGCGCTTAACCAGTTGCCCGATACACGTACGACACCGGTTTCCTTTTCCCGGGGATCGACTATCCTCCAGATATCCGCGAGGTCTCGCGATCCGCGCTAGCCGCCCACGGGGCTGGGGGAGTCCATGAGCAGGAACGCGACATCGTCCGTCTCGCGGCCGTCGGTCAAAACCCCCTGCCTGTTTTCTTGTCCGATCGCCTCGGTGCTTTTCGCTTGCACGGCGGCTCTTCTGCTAACCGGCTGCCAGAAGCAGGAGGCGGCGGACAAGAAATTGCCGGTCATGGTGCGCACCGAAACGGTGGCGATGGCCGACTATGCGCCAAGGACCTCACTGACCGGGGTGATCGCGGCGCGTACGCTGAACAATCTGTCGTTCCGGGTCGGCGGTCGCGTCGCCGAACGGTTTGTCGATGTCGGCCAGCATGTCGATCAAGGCACGGTGCTCGCCCGGATCGATCCGCAGGAGCAGGAATCCGATTTGCGCTCGGCGCAGGCCGATCTCGACGCGGCGCAGGCGCAATTGACCCAGTCCGCCGCCGCCTTCGAACGGCAGAAGACGCTGCTCGCCCAGGGTTTTACCACCAGGCGCGATTATGACGCCGCGGACCAGGCCCTGAAGGTGGCACAAGGCAGCGTCGAAGCCGCGCAGAGCGCTTTCTCCAACGCCCAGCAAAACCTGTCCTTCACCGAGCTCAAGGCCGGTGCCGCCGGCGTGATCACCGCCCGCCAAGTCGAAACCGGCCAAGTGGTGCAAGCCGCGCAAACCGTCTTCACCGTCGCCGAGGACGGTGACCGCGACGCCGTGTTCAACGTGCAGGAGACGCTGATCGCCAAGGCACCGGCATCGCCTGCGGTGACGATCACGCTGTTGTCCGATCCGCAGGTCAGGGCGACGGGCAAGGTCCGCGAAATCTCGCCTGCGGTCGACCCGGCTTCGGGCTCGATCCGGGTCAAAATCGCCATTCCCGACACGCCCGCCGGCATGCCGCTTGGGGCAGCCGTCATCGGCACGGTAAGCGCCAAGCCGGCGAAGGCGATCCTGCTGCCTTGGCAGGCGCTGACGTCCAGCGGCGGCAAGCCGGCGGTCTGGATCGTCGATCCCTCGACCAAGGCAGTGACGATGGCGCCAGTCGAAGTGCTGGCGTTCAATTCGGGCACGGTCGTGATCGCCAAGGGGCTGGACGCGGGCCAGAGCGTCGTCACCGCTGGAGGACAGCTGCTCAGCCCTGGACAGACGATCGAGATATCGGGAGCGGGCCAATGAGCCGGACGCCACGCATCCTGCTCGGCGTGCTCATGCTCGGCGCGCTGGCATCCTGCTCCAAGTCGGAGGAAAAGCCGCCCGAGATCGTCCGACCGGTGCTGTCGATGGTGATCGAGCCGCGCACCACGCAAATCTTCGGTTTTGCCGGATCCGTCGAACCGCAGGTCAGCGCCGACCTGGCCTTCCGCCTGCTTGGCCGGGTCGTCTCGCGCGACGTCCAGGTCGGCGACATCGTCAGCAAGGGCACGACGATAGCGGCACTGGATCCGACCGCACTGGAGTTGGGCCTCCAGGCGGCCAAGGCGGAACTGTCCAATGCCGAGGCGCAGCTCGCCAACGCCGCCGCCAGCGAGGAACGGCAGCGCCAGTTGCTCGCCTCGGCCAACGCCACGCAAGCTGTCTTCGATGCCGCGCAGCAGGCGCGCAAAGCCGCGGAGGCAGGTGTCGAGCGGGCCAAGGCTTCGCTTGCCAAATCGCAGGAACAGCTCGGCTATGCCAGGCTGTTCTCTGATTTCGACGGTGTCGTCACCGCGGTCGGCGCCGAAGTTGGCCAGACGGTCTCGCCCGGCCAGACCGTCGTCACCGTGGCGCGTTCGGACCTGCGCGAGGCGGTGGTCGACATTCCCGATCAATTGACCGGTGATCTTGAGGCCGGCACGCCCTTCCAGGTGATCCTGCAGTCGCTGCCTACGATCCAGACCGGGGCCAAGCTGCGCGAGATCGCACCGCAATCCGAGGGCTCGACCCGCACGCGGCGCGTCAAGCTGACGCTCACGGATCCGCCACAGGCCTTCCGGCTCGGCTCGACGGTGACGGCGACCCGCGTGACCAAGGTGGCACCGACGATCGAATTGCCCATGTCGGCGCTGTTCGAAAAGAACGGTTCCGCGAAAGTATGGATCGTCGACCCGCAGACATCCAGCGTGAACGCACACGACATAAAGGTCGCGTCGAAGAATGGCGGCACCTTCACGGTGGCCGAGGGGCTGGAGGCCGGCATGCGTGTTGTCACGGCGGGCGTCCACAGCCTGAGCGAAGGCCAGAAGGTGACAGTGCCCGAGGGAGGGGCCTCATGAAAGGCTTCAATCTCTCCGACTGGGCGCTCAACCACCGCTCCATGGTCTGGTATTTCATGCTTGTCTTCGTCGTGGCTGGCGTGTTCTCCTACCTCAATCTCGGCCGTGAAGAAGACCCCAATTTCACCATCAAGACGATGATCATCCAGGCCAACTGGCCGGGCGCCTCGGTCAGGGAAACCGTGCAGCAGGTGACCGACCGTATCGAGAAGAAACTCGAGGAACTCGACAGCCTCGACTACACCAAGTCCGTCACCACGGCCGGCCAGACCGTCATCTTCGTCAACCTGAAGGACACCACCAAAGCACGCGATGTCGTGCCGAACTGGATTCAGGTGCGCAACATGGTCAACGACATCGCGGCGCAGTTTCCGCAGGGGGTGCAGGGACCCTTCTTCAACGACAGCTTCGGCGACGTCTATGGCAACATCTACGCCTTCACATCGGACGGGCTGACGCCGCGCCAGTTGCGCGACTATGTCGAGGACGCCAGAACAAAAATCCTGACCGTGCCCAACGCCGGCAAGGTCGACCTCGTCGGCGCCCAGGACGAGGCGATCTATCTCGAATTCTCGACCCGCCAGATCGCCGCCCTCGGCCTCAACCAGCAAGCGATCGTGGCGAGCCTGCAGGCGCAGAACGCGATCACGCCGTCCGGCGTCATCCAGTCCGGGCCGGAGCGCATCAGCGTGCGGGTCGGCGGGCAGTTCACCTCCGAGGACAGCCTGCGCGCCATCAATCTGCGGGTCGATGACCGTTTCTTCCGCCTCAGCGACGTGGCGACGATCACGCGCGGCTATGTCGATCCGCCTACGGCGCTATTCCGCTTCAACGGCCAGGACGCCATCGGGCTCGCCATCGGCATGAAACCCAACGCCAACCTGCTCGAGTTCGGCGAGGCGCTGCACAAGGAGATGGACAAGGTGCTGGCCGACCTGCCGGTCGGTGTCGGCGTGCATCTGGTGGCCGACCAGCCGGTCATCGTCGAGGAGGCCGTCTCGGGCTTTACGCGCGCGCTGTTCGAGGCGGTCGCCATCGTGCTCGCCGTGTCGTTCATCAGCCTCGGCATGCGCGCCGGCTTCGTCGTGGCGCTGTCGATCCCGCTGGTGCTGGCCATCACCTTCACGGTCATGGCCTATCTCGGCATTTCGCTGCAGCGTATTTCCCTGGGGGCGCTGATCATCTCGCTCGGGCTTCTGGTCGACGACGCGATGATCGCGGTCGAGATGATGGTGGCGCGGCTGGAGGTCGGCGACAATCTGCGCAAGGCGGCGACCTATGTCTACACATCGACCGCCTTTCCGATGCTGACCGGTACGCTGGTGACGGTCGCCGGCTTCATCCCGATCGGCCTCAACAACAGCGCCGCCGGCGAATATACCTTCACCCTGTTCGTGGTCATCGCCGTTTCGCTGCTGGTGTCATGGGTCGTGGCGGTGCTGTTTGCGCCACTGCTCGGCGTCACCATCCTGCCGGCGACGATGAAAACCAAGCATCACGACCAGCCTGGCCGCTTCACCTCGCTTTTCCGGCGCGTGCTTGTCGGCTCGGTGCGCCATCACTGGCTGACCATCATCGTCACAGTGCTTTTGTTTGCCGGCTCGATCGCCGGCTTCGGGCTGGTGCAGCAGCAGTTCTTTCCGCCATCGGACCGGCCGGAGCTGATCGTCGACTGGAACCTGCCGCAGAATGCCTCGATCGCCGATACGCGCGACCAGATGGAGCGGTTCGAGCAGCGGGCGCTGGTCGGCAATCCCGACATCGACCATTTTTCGTCCTATATCGGCCAGGGCGCGGTGCGTTTCGTGCTCGCCTATGACG